>NZ_VSJH01000007.1:2308-219351 GCF_008124495.1 Pseudomonas sp. CK-NBRI-02
TGCGGTGTCCTGCGGGGCTCCGCGGCCTCCGGCTGGCTGCGCCAGCCTCCATCTCGCGTCTTCGGCTACCGCCGAAGGGCGCTGCGCGCCTGCCCCTACAGACACCTCCACTCGGCCTTCTGAGGTCGCGATGGGTGGTGTCTGGACTATCGCGTAGCAAAAGCAACGGCAACGGCAACGGCAACGGCAACGGCAACGGCAACGGTAACGGTAAACAAGTTAATTGTTTTGGTGTTTGTTCCGGCCTATTCGGCGTCCCGATTTACCCGCGAATAGGCGTAAAGGCTCACCCCACAACCCACTCAGACAAAGATGACCCCACGCAGGTACAAAGCCCCCCGCCCACTGATGATCACCCGCCCATTCCCTGGCACTTCACATTCCAGTTGCCCCTTACGCGCCCCGCCTTGCTCGCACACCAACCGGCGCTTGCCCAGCCGCTCGGACCAGTAAGGCGCCAGCGATGTATGCGCCGACCCTGTCACCGGGTCTTCATTGACCCCAACCCGAGGGCCGAACCAACGGGTAACGAAATCAAACCCACCTCCGGGTGCTGTCACCGCAATTCCTCGCACGTCAAACGCCGAAAGCGCAACGAAATCCGGCGTCAGCGTGCCGAGCAGCTCGGCATCGTCGATCACCAGCACATAGTCATCAGTGCGATACAACGTCGGGCACTGGTCAGCCCTAGCGCCTCGAGCAACGCTTGAGGAATATCAACCGCTACCGGCTGCTTGGCCGGAAAATCCATCGCCAGCAGCCCATCGGCACCTCGACTGACGCGCAGTTCGCCGCTGCGGGTATTGAACCGCAGCACCTCGGCCTGCTCCCCCAACTGCTCGAACAACACCCACGCCGTTGCCAAGGTCGCATGCCCGCATAGGTTCACCTCCACGGTCGGGGTGAACCACCGCAGGTCGAATGCCTCGCCGTTACGCACGAAGTAAGCGGTTTCGGAAAGGTTGTTCTCCGCGGCGATACGCTTGAGTGTTTCGTCGGGCAGCCAGGTTTCCAGCGGGACGACTGCCGCTGGGTTGCCGCCGAACGGCGTGGCGGAGAACGCGTCGACCTGGAAAATTTCGAATTGCATGCAAAGACTCCTAAAGCCCAGCACCTGGCTGGGCGAGTTCTGGAAAACGTTCAGGAACGCAAAAGCGCCAGTGAGTGCCGAGCGGCAAAGAATGTTTGCAAGCGGGGGCAGGAAAATGGCGATAGCCGCGCCACGCGTCCGACAGGACAGTCGGGCTCGAACGCCCCCCAGCTCAACGGTGAGCTGGGATTATGCGTGGCAACCCACCAGTACAGTCAATGGAAAGATAGGATCAAAACTGTACTGTAACGGTCGGGTGAACTACTGAGCGAAGGCGCGTCCCAGACCGCCTGGCACACCGCTGCTGTCGGTTTCCTGCCAGGGTCCATCAGGGCTGAGCGACCAGCTCCAGCCGTTGTTCCAGCGGTAGTAGGTGCGCTGGCGATAGAAGGTATTGGTCTTGTTCTCCAGGACATAGACACCCATGCGCGGGTCCCAATGGCTGGCCCCGCCTGGTGGCGGGGCGAAGCTGGCAGAGGTACGCGGCATTGCTTTGGGCGTGGCGGCGGGCTTGCTCGGCTGGGTGCCCGGCTGCCCCCCTGGCAACGGTTTGACCGCTGGCCCCTGGCGGGGATGAGGGGCCTCTATCGGCGGCAAGCGCTCCTGGCTCGGCGGCTGCACCGTACACGCGGAAAGACCCAATGCCAGGGTGATCAGGGTCAAGCGCACAGTGCTGTTCATTTGAATCGCTCTCTTAAGGATCTGGGCTGTCGATGGTCAGTTGTTGGGTGCCCTGGGTTCGGTTGGGCAGCGGCGAGCTCTGGCCGATCCACTCGCCTCGGGTCGGTTGTCCGGCGCGCGATACGCGTGCAACGAGTTGGACTTGCGCGAAGTCCGACAGTTTCATCTGCGGCATCATCGCATCCGCGTCGGAAAGCTCCACTTCCACTGGCAGCTGGGCAACCGTCACGCGCTTGGCGGCCAAAGGCATGGGTGGGCCATTGCTGGCCCGGGCGAAGATGAACACCGTGTCGTCTGGCCTGACCTTGTCCTTGAGCGCATCCGCCAGGGCCACCCGCACCTTCAGGCGTGCAGCCTCAGGCGCGGCGGCCAGGGTGCCCCCTGCAGCCTTGAGGCGTTCGGCGGCGCGGTCGATCCCCCCCTGCAAGGCTGCGCGCGACGCGTCGCCTTCGGGCAGTTGGGCCAACAGACGTTGCCAGTAATCGATCGCCTCCTGATAGCGCTCGCCCTCGAACGCCGCGATGCCACGCAGTCCAAGGCTGGTCACCTCCTTGGGGTCCGCCTGGAGCGCTTCGTCGGTCAGGGCCTGTACCTGCGGGCTCCATTGTTTGTTGGCGGCAAAGTACAGGGCCTGTGCCCACTGCCCGAGCAGCTCGGGCTGTCGCCCTGCGAGCGTCACGGCTCGCTCGAAGGTACGAGCCGCATCGGCGGGACGCTGCTCGGCCATGTAGGCCCGAGCGAGGAAGTACAGACCTTCGGCCGAGTCCGGCTGGGCTTGCACGGCGCGCTCCAGGCGCGCAGTCATTTCTTCCATCGATTGCGGCGCCTGGGCGAACTCCTGGGTCAGCTCGACCTTGTCCGCAGCGCCGAAATGCAAATAGAGGCCCAGGCCCAGCACCGGCACCAGCACCGCCGCAAGCAGCGGCAAGGTCTTGCCCAAGTGGCCCTGACGTGGCGCCTCGGCGCCCTCGGTGTCGGCCAACAGCTCACGGGCCGCCTCGTCGCGGCCCTTGGCCAACTGGTCGTTGTCGAGTACACCGGCTTGCTGCTGGGCAGCCAGTTCTGCCACACGCTCCTGGTATAAGGCGACGTTGAGGGCAGTACGGTCTTCCTCCTGCTGCCGACGCCGGCCACGCAGGATAGGGATCAGCAGAAAAGCCAGGGCCGCGAGCAACAGCAGGCCCGCGCTAAGCCAGAATTCAGTCATGGGTCTGTTCTTTATCCAGCAGTTTGGCGAGACGCTCGCGTTCCTCGGCGGACAGCTGCGCGCAAGGGTTTGCCACAGTATTTCGGCGACGACGCACGATCAACGCCAGCACCACGAAGCCACCGACCAGGAGAATCCCCGGGCCGAACCAGAGCAGCCAGGTACGCCCGGTGAGCGCTGGCTTGTAGCGCACGAAATCACCGTAGCGGTCGACCATGAAGTCGACGATCTGCTGGTTGCTCTTGCCTTCGCCGAGCATGCGGAAGATTTCTCGGCGCAGGTCGGCGGCAATCGGTGCATTGGAATCGGCGATGTCCTGGTTCTGGCACTTGGGGCAGCGCAGTTCCTTGGTCAGCTGTTGGTAACGCTCACGTTCGGCGTCATCACGGAACTGATACGTATCGATGGCAGCCTTGGCCACGCCCGTCAGACTCAACCCCAGTACGGCAGCAGCAAGCCAGCGCTTCATGGCTGAGCCTCATCGACCAGCCCCTGGTACAGCGGCGCCAGTTGCTCGCGCCACACGGTGGCATCGACCACGCCCACATGCTTGTAGCGGATGATGCCCTTGGCATCGATCAGGAAGGTTTCCGGTGCGCCATACACGCCCAGGTCCAGACCGAGGCTGCCCTGCTCGTCACGGATGTTCAACTGGTAGGGATTGTGGAAATCCGCCAGCCACTTCAACGCCGCGGCGTTGTCGTCCTTGTAGTTGACGCCGTGGATCACCACGCCCTGCTCGGCCAGCTGGTTCAGGTACGGGTGCTCGACCTTGCACGAGGGGCACCAGGTCGCCCAGACGTTGACCAGCGCTGGGCGCCCCTGCAGGTCCGCGGGGGTCAGCGTACGATCGCCCTGCACCGAAGCCAGGGAGAACGCCGGGAAGGGCTTGCCGATCATCGCCGAAGGCAGTTCGTCGGGCTTGAGGAACAGCCCCTTGTAGAGAAAGACCGCCACCAGCAGGAACACCGCCAGTGGCAACACCATGATCCAACGCTTCATGCAGTCGCTCCAGACATGCCCAGGACATCACGCACCCGGGCCTTGACCTTGACGCGATAGCGTCGGTCGAGAGCCGCCAGGAATCCGCCCAGCGCGGTCAGCAGACCGCCCAGCCAGATCCAGCGGACATAAGGCTTGATATGCACTCGCACCGCCCAGGCCCCGTTGTCCAGGGGCTCGCCGAGGGCGACATACAGATCGCGGGTGAAACCGGCATCGATACCGGCCTCGGTCATCATCGATTGCTGCACCGTATACAGGCGCTTCTCCGGATGCAGCACGGTCACCTCGCGGCCATCACGGCTTACCCGGACAGTGCCCTTGTCGGAAATGAAGTTCGGCCCTTCGAAATGCTTGGCCCCCTCGAACAGGAAGTGATAGCCACCCAGTTCCACGCTTTCGCCGGGGGCCATGCGCAGGTCGCGCTCAGCACTGTTGCTGCTCGCCAGCACCACGCCCAAAGCGCAAACCGCCAGGCCCAGGTGCGCCAGCTGCATGCCCCAGTAGCTGCGCGAGAGGCCGCGCAGCCCTTTGGCCAGGCCCTTGTGGCGGGTCTTGTCGAAGATGTCGCGAACGCCGGCAAGCACCACCCAGGCGGCCAGGGCGAAGGCGCTCAAGGCAGGCCATTCGAAATCGTCGACGATCAAGCCCGCGACCGGTGCCAGGATAGCGCTGCCGATCAACACCGGAGTCATCATGCCCACAAGCCACTTGCCGGGGGTGTCTTTCCAGCGCACCACCACGCCGATGCCCAGCACCACCATCAGCAATGCCATCAGCGGCAGGAACAACGCATCGAAGTAAGGCGGACCGACCGACAGCTTGGCGCCGGTCAAGGCATCGAGCACCAGAGGGTAGAGCGTACCGAGCAGAATCATCGAGGCGGCCACGACCAACACCAAGTTGTTGGCCAGCAACAGGGTTTCCCGCGACCACAGGGCAAAGCCCACCTGGCTCTTGACCACAGGCGCTCGAAACGCGAACAGGGCCAGCGAACCACCTACCACGAAGAGCAGGAAGATGAGGATGAATACACCGCGCGAAGGGTCGGCGGCGAAGGCATGCACCGAGGTCAGCACCCCGGAGCGCACCAGGAAGGTACCCAGCAGGCTGAGCGAGAACGCGGCGATGGCCAGCAGTACCGTCCAGCTCTTGAACACCCCACGCTTTTCGGTGACGGCCAGCGAATGGATCAGTGCCGTGCCCACCAGCCATGGCATGAAGGAGGCGTTTTCCACCGGATCCCAGAACCACCAGCCGCCCCAGCCCAACTCGTAGTAGGCCCACCAGGAGCCCAGGGTGATCCCCACGCCCAGGAAGGCCCAGGCGACGATGGTCCAAGGCCGCGACCAGCGCGCCCAGGCCGCGTCCAGGCGGCCGCCGAGCAGTGCGGCGATGGCGAAGGCGAAGGCCACCGAGAAGCCCACGTAGCCCATGTACAGCATCGGCGGGTGAACGATCAGGCCGAAGTCCTGCAGCAACGGGTTGAGGTCGCGTCCGTCCGTGGGCACCTGCGGCAGCAGGCGCTCGAATGGGTTGGAGGTGACGATCAGGAACGACAGGAAGCCCACGCTGATCATGCCCATCACCGCGAGCACCCGAGCCAGCATGACTTGCGGCAACTGGCGCGAGAACACCGAAACGGCGAAGGTCCAGCCGCCGAGGATCAGGGCCCAGAGCAACAGCGAACCTTCGTGGGCGCCCCACACCGCACTGAACTTGTAGTACCAGGGCAAGGCGCTGTTGGAGTTGCTGGCCACATAGGCGACCGAGAAGTTGTCGGTCATGAAGGCGTGAGTCAGGCAGGCAAAGGCGAAGGCCAGGAAGGCGAACTGCCCCCAGGCCGCAGGCCGCGCCAGGCTCATCCACAGACTGTCGCCGCGCCAGGCGCCAAGCAGCGGTACGCTGGCCTGGACCCCCGCGAAGCAAATCGCCAGGATCATCGACAATTGCCCCAGCTCCGGGATGACCAATGCCGCGTTCATGGCTTGGGCTCCGCACCGGTCGCGGCCTGGCCGCTTTCCTTCAGGGCCTTGGTGACCTCCGGCGGCATGTATTTCTCGTCATGCTTGGCCAGGACCTCGTCGGCCACCACCACGCCGTCGGCATTCAGTTTGCCCAGGGCGACAATGCCTTGGCCTTCACGGAACAGGTCGGGCAGGATGCCACGGTAGGTGATCGGCACCGACTTGTTGAAGTCGGTGACCACGAAGCGCACGTCCAGCGAATCGGGGGAGCGCTGCACCGAGCCTTTCTCGACCATGCCGCCGGCACGGATGCGCGTGTCCAGCGGCGCCTCGCCGTTGGCGATCTGGGTCGGCGTGTAGAACAGGTTGATGTTCTGCTGCAGGGCGCTCAGCGCAAAGCCCACGGCGATGGCGACACCGACCAGCAGGCCCAGGATGAGGAACAGGCGTTTCTTGCGCTGAGGATTCACTGGTTGTTCTCCCGGCGCAGACGACGCGCCTCTTCTTGCAGGTAACGACGCCGAGCCAGCAGCGGTGCGGCGACATTGAGCGCCAGCACCGCGAGGCAGATGCCGTAAGCCGACCAGACGTACAGACCATGGTGCCCCATGGCCAAAAAATCATTGAAGGAAGCGAAGCTCATCACGCGGCCCTCCGACCCAGGCTGTTCAACACTTCCTCCTTGACCCAACTGGCGCGCGCCTCGCGCTTGAGCACTTCAAGGCGCATGCGCAGCAGCAGCACAGCGCCAAAGAAGCAGTAGAAACCCAATGCCGTGAGCAACAGCGGCAGCCACATTTCAGAAGGCATGGCCGGCTTCTCGGTCAGGGTGAAGGTGGCGCCTTGGTGCAGGGTGTTCCACCACTCCACCGAGTACTTGATGATCGGGATGTTCACCACACCGACGATCGCCAGAACCGCGCAAGCCTTGGCCGCGCTGTCACGATTGCTGATCGCCTGGCCCAGGGCGATGATGCCGAAGTACAAAAACAGCAGGATGAGCATGGAGGTCAGTCGGGCATCCCAGACCCACCAACTGCCCCAGGTCGGCTTGCCCCAGATCGCCCCGGTGACCAGCGCCACGGCCGTCATCCAGGCACCGATGGGCGCTGCGCACTGCACGGCCACATCAGCCAGTTTCATCTTCCACACCAGCCCCACCACGCCAGCCACCGCCAACAACACATAGCAGGACTGGGCCAGCATGGCGGCGGGGACGTGGATGTAGATGATCCGGAAGCTGTTGCCCTGCTGGTAATCCTGCGGGGCGAAGGCCAGGCCCCAGATGACGCCGACCAGCAGCAGGAGAATGGCGCACCCGCTCAGCCAAGGCAGCATGCGGCCACTGATGGCATAGAACCATTTGGGGGAGCCCAGCTTGTGGAACCACGTCCAGCTTATCTTCATCAAGGTACATCCACGGTATTTGCCGGGCTTGGAAGCCCGGGACTCGTTATTCGCCGACGCTGATCTTCAGGCCAGCCGCGATCGCAAAAGGTGCCAGTGTCACCGCCAGGGCCGTCAGGCTGGCCAGCCAGAGCAGATGGCCGGTCGCCGGCATATTCTGCAATGCTGCCTGCAAGGCGCCACTGCCCAGGATCAATACCGGGATATACAGCGGCAGGATCAACAATGCCAACAGCAGGCCGCCACGCTTGAGGCCCACAGTCAGTGCCGCCCCCACCGCGCCCAGCAGGCTCAGCACCGGGGTTCCCAGTAGCAGCGACCCCAGCAGCACCGGCAGGCAGCCAGCTGGCAGCCCCAACATCAAGGCAAGCAATGGCGCCAACAATACCAGCGCCAGCCCGGAAAAGATCCAGTGTGCCAGCACCTTGGCCAACACCAGCAGTGCCAGCGGATGCGGCGACAGCACCCACTGCTCCAGCGAGCCGTCCTCGAAGTCGCTGCGAAACAGCCCGTCCAGCGACAGCAATACGGCCAGCAATGCCGCGACCCAGACCAAGCCTGGCGACAAGGTTTGCAACAATTGTGTCTCAGGACCGACCGCCAGAGGGAACAAGGCGACGACTATCGCAAAGAACACCAACGGGTTGGCCAGCTCCGCCGGGCGGCGGCACAACAGACGCGCCTCGCGGCGCAACAACAGGATGAATACACTCATGCCGCCCACTGCCCCAGGTTCAGTTCTCGATAACCCGATGGCTTGCGCTCGAGGTTGTGATGGGTGGTCAGCACCACCGTGCCACCTTGCTCGCAATGGGCCGCCAGGTGGACCTCCAGTTGCGCCACACCTTGCTTGTCCAGAGCGGTGAAGGGTTCGTCGAGTATCCACAACGGGGGGCTGTCCAGATACAGCCGCGCCAAGGCCACGCGGCGCTGCTGGCCGGCGGACAACGTATGGCAAGGCACATCTTCGAATCCTCGAAGCCCCACGGCCTCCAGCGCCTGCCAGATGGCCCGGGCACTGGCCGGCTGATGCAGTGCGCACAGCCAGGCGAGATTCTCTTCGGCGGTGAGCAGGTCTTTGATCCCGGCGGCATGGCCGATCCACAGCAAGATGCTGGCCAGCGCATGGCGCTGCTCGGCCAACGGTTGGCCATTGAGCAGAATCCGACCCGCGGTAGGCTGCATCAGGCCGGCCAGCAACCGCAGCAGGCTGGTCTTGCCGCTGCCGTTGGGGCCACTGATCTGCAGCATGTCACCGGGCCGCAACTGGAAGTCCAGATGCTCGAAGAGCAATCGCCAGTCACGCTCGCAGGCCAGGCCCGCGGCTTGGAGATGAAGGGTCACGGTTTCGCCTTATCAATGTTGGGTTCAGCGCCGCGCGCCGTAGTCCGCCCGAACCCGCGCTGAACCCCAGTGTCTCAAGTCGCCCCGGTCACTGCCGTTATAGTGGCAGTGGCGGACGGCGGGCATTATTACATGGGACGTCTCGCTGCCAAGAGGGCGGGTCCGACAGGTTGTATACAATCATGACTGAAATCAATAGTCTCGGCGCACAATCCACGCTCGGACTCCAGGCGGGCAAGGCTGCGATGACCGGCGAGCTGCTGCGTCTGCTGCAATCACAGCCCGGCCTGCTGGCCCCAGGCGAGACGGCCCGGGCCGATGTGCTCTCTCTGCGCCAGGTGGGCCAGGATTTCCAGTTGCTGCTGCGCCTGACCTTGGCCAACGGCACCCAGACCCAACTGCAGGCCAGCGCCAGCCAACCCCTGCCTCAAGGCAGCCAAGTGACCGTCGCCCAGACTGACAGCAACCGCCTGACGGTGCTCCTGCAGCAAGCCAATGCCAACAACATCGCCACCCTCACTCGCCTGGACACCGACAAAGTACCGGTCGGCACCCTGCTGCAAGGCAAGGTGCTGACTAGCCAGGCGCAGGCCGTGGCACCTGGCGAGGCGGCGAGCTTCCGCTCTCTGGTCAGCCTGCTCAACAGCGCCCAGGCCGGGGCCACCCTGACGGTGGACAGCCCACGCCCCCTGCCGGTGGGCAGCTTGCTCAGCGCGCAGGTCCAAGGCGATCAGTCGTTGCGCTTCGTGCCGCTGAGCGGCTGTCAGGACCAGTTGGCGATCGCCCAACAGCTCGGCACCCAGCAAAGTCGCCAAGCCTCGTTATCGGGCCTGCTCACTGCGCTGCAGCAGATCGCCCGCGACCCTGGCGCCAATGCCGAGCTCAAGACCAGCGCCGAACGTCTGCTGGCCAGCCTGCCCGAGGCCCGCCAGCTCGGCGACGCCAAGACCCTCGCCCAGGCATTGAACAACAGTGGCGCGTTCCTCGAGGCCAAGCTGCTCGGCGGTGGCGGCGCAGGCCTGGTGCCGGACCTCAAGGCACAGTTGGTCCGGCTGGTGGCCCAAACGTTTCCCGACCTGCCCAGCAGCGCGCTGAGCAGCCCCGCCACCGCCGCCACCCTGGCTCAGGCGTTTCCGGCCATCGCCCGCAGCGCCCTGGGCATGCTTGACAGAAATAGCCCACGGCCCCAGCCTGGCACCTTTCCCCTGCCCTCGCGCCTGCTCCAGAGCCTGGAAGCCGAAGGCGACCTGCAACAATTGCTACGTCTGGCCGCCGCCGCCATCTCGCGCTTGCAAAGCCATCAGCTGGCCAGCCTGCAGCAGACCGGCATCACCGAGAACGGCAACCTGCAGACCACCTGGCAGACCGAGATTCCCATCCGCCATGGCCAGGAGTTCATTCCACTGCAGGTCAAGCTGCAGCAGGAGCAGACCCCGGAGCAACAGGCCGATTCGCAGCGCAGTCAGCGCGATCCGCTGGAGTCGCTGTGGCGAATCGAGCTGGCATTCGACCTGCCACCCTTGGGCCCGCTGCAGGTCCAGGCGCAACTGAGCCAGGGCCGGTTGTCAGGGCAGCTGTGGGCAGAGCAGCAGCAGACTGCGCAGTTGATCGAACGCCAATTGGGCGAGTTGCGCGAACGCCTGGTGGCCCGAGGCCTGGATGTGGGCGAACTGCAGTGTCACCCGGGCATTCCGCCCCAGGGGGCACGCACGCGCCTGGAACAACGTTGGGTGGACGAAAACGCATGACCGACAAGCAACCGCGCCAGGCCATTGCCCTGACCTACGACGGCCAGCAGGCTCCCACCCTCAGCGCCAAAGGTGACGACGAGTTGGCCGAGGCCATCCTCGCCATCGCTCGCGAACACGAGGTGCCGATCTATGAGAACGCCGAGTTGGTCCGCCTGTTGGCGCGCCTGGAGCTGGGCGAACAGATCCCCGAAGCGCTGTACCTGACCATTGCCGAGATCATCGCCTTCGCCTGGCAATTGCGCGGCAAGGTACCGGTGGGCTTTGACGATCAGCCCGCCGCTGAGCGCGACATTACCCCCACGCTGTTGCGCTTGCCCAACGAACGCGCCTAAACCGCATTCGTGCCTGGTCGAAAAGCAGTTCGCCAGCGTTGCCCGCCCTGACGAGACACAACACTGGCGAATATGCGCCTGGACAAAGCCTGTTTCATTCGCCGCGGTGCAGCTTGCTCATCAGCTCCGCCTCGGCTTGGGTCAGGCCACAGGTGCGGGTCAGCTCATCGATGCTGGCCCCCATGCCCACCAGCTTGGCCGCCTGGGTGAACGTCACGCTGTTGGGGTCGCGCTGCTCCAGTTGCTGGAGTTTATCCGGCAACGGCGCGAGCACTGCGCGCAATTCATGGATCGCCTCGCCCATGCGCACCGTGCCGTTCTGGTAGTCATCCAGACGCTTGGCCAGGTCCTTGATGCGCTGGTCTCGCAGCGCATCGCCCAGGGCCTGCTGGGCCGCCAGCTCACGCTGGCGCTTGCTGTAGTTGAGGAAGAACCACAGGCTCAGGGCCCAGAGCAGCGCCAGGAAAACGACAGCAGCCTCGAAAATCAACTCAGATGTTCTCCAGCTCGGACCACTCTTCCTCGGTCATCATTTTGTCCAGCTCGACCAGAATCAGCAGCTCGCCGTTCTTGTTGCACACGCCCTGGATGAACTTGGCCGACTCTTCGTTGCCGACATTCGGCGCGGTCTCGATCTCGGACTGACGCAGGTAGACCACTTCGGCCACGCTGTCGACCAAGATGCCCACCACTTGCTTGTCCGCCTCGATGATGACGATGCGGGTGTTGTCAGTGACTTCGGTCGGCATCAGACCGAAACGCTGACGGGTGTCGATCACCGTGACCACGTTGCCGCGCAGGTTGATGATGCCCAGCACGTAGCTCGGCGCACCAGGCACCGGAGCGATCTCGGTATAGCGCAGGACTTCCTGCACCTGCATGACGTTGATGCCATAGGACTCATTGTCCAGGCGGAAGGTCACCCATTGCAGGATCGGATCTTCGGAACCTTGTGCAGACGACTTTTTCATTCCCCTACCCCTCAAAATCCGCCATTGGCGGTGTGCTCGCTATGGCCACGGCAGTTGTGGCCTTCAGTCATTGGTGTTTGGCATGCATTTGCTTGACGGCGCCGCTGGCGATCAGCTCGGCCAGTTCAGCGACATCGAGCAAGGCGCACATGTGTTCGATCACGGTGCCGGCCAGCCAGGGCCGCTGGCCACGCTGGCTGCGCCACTTGATCTCGGCCGGGTCCAGGCGCAGGGAGCGGCTGACCTGATGCACGGCCAGCCCCCATTCATAGCCCTGGACGGAAATCACGTACTGCAGGCCCTGGCGGAAATCGTCGCGATAGCGGTCGGGCATGACCCAGCGCGCGGTATCCAGGACCTTGAGATTGCCCGCCTGGCACGTAAGGATGCCCAGGAACCAGTCAGGCTGGCCGAACAGCGGCGTCAACTCCTGACCCGCCAGGCTGTAGATCGAGCCCAGGCAGACCAGCGGCACCGCCAGGGTCAGCCCTGCGACATCGAACAGCAAGCACTCGAAGGGCTCTGCCGCCCAGGCCGGGCGACCGTCCACCGTCGCCGGTGGCACAGGAGGATTGGCGGCCGGCAGGTAGACATCCACCAGTGGCGCCACCGGCTCGATTGCCTGGGCCTCGACTGCTGGAGTTTCGGGTTCGACGTTGACGGCCGCAGGCTCCGGCGTCACCTCGACCGGTTTCAGGACCGTTGGCAACACGGCCACTGCACTGGGCTCGGCGAAGGGTCGCGCAACAACTGCTGCTGGGGCGGCCTGACGCTCAGCGTCCCTGGCTTGCTCCTCACGCACCGCGGCGGCGAATTCATCGACGATCGCCTCTTCAGCCGGCGCTTGGGGCGCATCGAGCTCCTCGGTGGCGTCCTGCAACAGGCCATCGAGGTAGGACTGCAAGGCCAATTGCGGCTTGGTGGTGGTCTGCCGTGCTGGGTTCATCAGGCCACCTGCAATGCGGGTTTGTAGGTCAACAGATGCTTGAGCAATGCCCGGTAGGCGATCAGCCCCCGGCTCTTGCCATCGAACTGCGAAGGTGTGACCCCCGCCCGGCTGGCATCGCGCAGGCGCGTGTCGACCGGGATGTAGCCTTGCCAGACCTGCTCACCATAGCTGTCACGCAAGACCTTGAGCGTGCCAAGAGACGCCTGGGTGCGACGGTCGAACAAGGTCGGCACGATCTGGTAGGGCAGCGCCTGGCGCCGCGAGCGGTTGACCATGGCCAATGTCCCGACCATGCGTTCCAGGCCCTTGACCGCGAGAAACTCGGTTTGCACCGGGATCACCAACTGCTGGCTGGCAGCCAGGGCATTGACCATCAGCACCCCCAAAAGCGGAGGGCTGTCGATCAGGGCGAAGTCGAAATCCTGCCACAGCTGCGCCAGACTCTTGGCGATCACCAGGCCCAGGCCACTCTGCCCCGGCGACTGGCGTTCGAGCACGGCCAATGCGGTGCTCGAAGGCAGCAGCGAGATACGCTCGTCGCTGGTGGGCAGCAACAGTTGTCCTGGCAAGCCCTCGGGCACCGTGCCCTTGTGCAGGAACAGGTCGTAGCAGCTGTGCTCCAGGGCATCAGGGTTGTGCCCGAAGTAGCTGGTCATCGAGCCGTGCGGGTCGAGGTCGACGACGACCACGCGCTTGCCCGCTTCGGCCAGCAACCCGGCCAAGGCGATGGTGGTGGTGGTCTTGCCGACGCCACCTTTTTGATTGGCTACTGCCCAGACTCTCATCGTGCGTTGCTTCCCCCCGCAATGGCCGCCTGCCCTGCCGGGAACGGTTTGAATTCAGTGACGGACAATTGACGGGCTCAGCCCCCAACCGCCGGTGCAGGCGTTGTCGGTGCAGTTTGTGTGCCAGCCCGCCGCAAGGCCGCGTCCGGCGTGGCATTGGCGCTACCGGACCCGGTCAGGCTGCGGCGTACTTCCAGGTTGCGGGAAATCACCAACACCACTCGACGGTTACGCGCCCGTCCTTCGGCCGTCTCGTTGCTGGCCACCGGCTGGTACTCGCCATACCCCACCGAGGCCATGCGCGCCGGGTTCACACCGTTCATCGCCAACAGGCGGACGATGCTCGCCGCTCGGGCAGAGGACAGCTCCCAATTGGTCGGGTATTGAGCGGTACGGATCGGCAGGTTGTCAGTGAACCCTTCGACGTGCACCGGGTTGGCGTAAGGCTTGAGGATGTTGGCCACCTTCTCGATGATCGAGAACGCTGTGTCGCTGGGCATGGCGTCACCGCTGCCGAACAGCAGCGATGAGTTGAGCTCGATCTCGACCCACAGTTCGTTGCCGCGCACGGTCATTTGGTCGGATTTGATCAGGTCGCCAAAGGCGTCGCGCACGTCATCGCTAATGGTCTTCAACGGGTCGGCATTGCTCTGGGCAAGGCCTGCGTCGGTTTGCTCGCTGTCCTTGATCAGCGGCTCGGCGGGTTTGACGCTGAGCGGGCGTTCATCGCCGATCGGGATGGGCTTCATGCTGCGCTCAGGGTCGTTGAATACGCCGAGCAGAGCCTGGGAGATGACCTTGTACTTGCCCTCGTTGATCGAGGAGATCGAATACATGACCACGAAGAAGGCGAATAGCAAGGTGATGAAGTCGGCGTACGACACCAGCCAGCGTTCGTGGTTTTCGTGTTCCTCGGTGTGACGACGGCGGGCCATGGCTTACTCCATGAAGCCTTGCAGCTTCAGCTCGATCGAGCGTGGGTTCTCCCCTTCTGCGATCGACAGCAGGCCTTCGAGCAGCATTTCGCGGTAGCGCGACTGGCGCAGCGCGATGGCCTTGAGCTTGTTGGCGATCGGCAGCAGGATCAGGTTGGCGCTGGCCACGCCGTAGATGGTGGCGACGAAAGCCACCGCAATGCCATTGCCCAGCTGAGATGGGTCGGCCAGATTGCCCATCACATGGATCAAGCCCATGACCGCGCCGATGATGCCGATGGTCGGCGCATAGCCGCCCATGCTCTCGAACACCTTGGCCGCTTGGATGTCGCGACTCTCCTGGGTCAGGAAGTCGACCTCGAGGATGCTGCGGATCGACTCGGGCTCCGCGCCGTCCACCAGCAGTTGCAGGCCCTTGCGCGCATACGGGTCGGGTTCGGCGTCCGCCACCCCTTCAAGACCCAGCAGGCCTTCCTTGCGCGCGGTCAGGCTCCAGTTGACGACCCGATCGATACCGCCGGGCAGGTCAACGCGCGGCGGGAAGAAAATCCAGCGCAGGATCTGCAATGCCCGCTTGAAGGCCGACAGCGGCGACTGCAGCAGCGCCGCCGCCAGGGTACCGCCCAGCACGATCAACGCCGCCGGGCCGTTGAGCAAGGCACCGACATGGCCGCCTTCCAGGAAGTTGCCGCCAACGATGGCGACGAACGCGAGGATCAGGCCAATCAGGCTCAGGACATCCATCAGACGCACGCCTCGACCAGATGCTTGCCGATCTCGTCCAGGCTGTAAACCGCATCGGCCAGGTTGGCCTTGACGATGGCCATCGGCATGCCATAGATCACGCAGCTGGCCTCATCCTGGGCCCAGACGGTGCTGCCGCCCTGCTTGAGCAGGCGGGCCCCTTCGCGACCGTCAGCGCCCATGCCGGTGAGAACCACAGACAGGACCTTGTCTCCATAGGACTTGGCCGCCGAGCCGAACGTGATATCCACGCAGGGCTTGTAGTTCAGGCGCTCATCGCCCGGCAGGATCTTCACCGCGCCACGGCCGTCGATCATCATCTGCTTGCCGCCAGGGGCCAGCAGGGCCAACCCCGGGCGCAGCATGTCGCCATCCTCGGCTTCCTTGACACTGATCTTGCACAGTTTGTCCAGGCGCTCGGCAAAGGCCTTGGTGAAGGCCGCCGGCATGTGCTGGATCAGCACGATCGGCGCCGGGAAGCTGGCCGGCAGTTGCGTCAGCACCCGCTGCAGCGCCACCGGGCCGCCGGTGGACGTGCCAATGGCGACCAACTTGTAGGGCTTGCGCTTGGGTGCTGGCGAATGGCTGCTGGACGCTGGACGGACCACAGACGCAGCCGGGGTCGAAACGCGAGCCGTCGAAGGGCTTGCGAAGCTGCTGGTCGGTGCATGGCTGGCAGGCGCAGGCGCCGGGCTCGCCGTCGCGAAACCGCCGAACCGGCGGTTGCTGCGCGAAATGGTGTGGACCTTCTCGCACAGCAACTGCCGGACTTTGTCCGGGTTGCGCGAGATGTCCTCGAAGTTCTTCGGCAGGTAGTCCACCGCGCCGGCATCCAGGGCGTCGAGGGTGACCCGGGCGCCTTCGTGGGTCAGCGAGGAGAACATCAATACCGGCGTCGGGCAGCGCTGCATGATGTGCCGCACTGCCGTGATGCCATCCATCATGGGCATTTCATAGTCCATGGTGATGACATCCGGCTTGAGGGCGATTGCCTGGTCGATCGCTTCCTTGCCATTTGTCGCGGTACCCACGACCTGGATAGTCGGGTCGGCCGAGAGAATTTCCGAGACGCGGCGGCGGAAGAAACCGGAATCATCCACCACCAGGACCTTGACTGCCATAAACACTCCATTAGGCGGCGCAACCGCCAAGGTGCGCCACCGAAATCAAATTCGCCGGGCGGCGTAACGCTTGAGCATGCTCGGCACATCGAGGATCAACGCGATGCGACCGTCGCCGGTGATGGTCGCGCCGGACATGCCCGGGGTGCCCTGGAGCATCTTGCCCAGCGGCTTGATCACCACCTCTTCCTGGCCCACCAGCTGGTCGACCACGAAGCCGATACGCTGGGTGCCGACCGACAGGATCACCACATGGCCTTCGCGCTGCTCCTCGTGCACCTGGTCCTGGACCAGCCACCGCTTGAGATAGAACAGTGGCAGCGCCTTGTCGCGCACGATCACCACTTCCTGGCCGTCGACCACGTTGGTGCGCGACAGGTCCAGGTGGAAGATCTCGTTGACGTTGACCAGCGGGAAGGCGAACGCCTGGTTGCCCAGCATCACCATCAGGGTCGGCATGATCGCCAGCGTCAAGGGCACCTTGATGACGATCTTCGAACCCTGGCCCTTGGCCGAGAAGATGTTGATCGAGCCGTTGAGCTGGGAGATCTTGGTCTTGACCACGTCCATGCCCACACCGCGACCGGACACGTCGGAGATCTCGGTCTTGGTGGAGAAGCCCGGCGCGAAGATCAGGTTGTAGCAATCGGATTCGCTCAGGCGATCGGCGGCATCCTTGTCCATCAGGCCCTTTTCGACAGCCTTGGCCCGCAGGATGTTAGGGTCCATGCCCTTGCCGTCGTCGGAGATCGACAGCAGGATGTGGTCGCCTTCCTGCTCGGCCGACAGCACCACGTGGCCGGTCCGTGCCTTGCCGGCGCCTTCGCGCTCCTCGGGCATTTCGATGCCATGGTCGACGGCGTTGCGTACCAAGTGCACCAGCGGGTCGGCCAAGGCCTCGACCAGGTTCTTGTCCAGGTCGGTGTCCTCACCGACCAGCTCCAAGTTGATTTCCTTCTTGAGCTGGCGGGCCAAGTCGCGAACCAGCCGTGGGAAGCGGCCGAAGACCTTCTTGATGGGCTGCATGCGGGTCTTCATGACCGCGGTCTGCAGGTCGGCGGTGACCACGTCGAGGTTGGACACAGCCTTGGACATGGCCTCATCGCCGCTGTTCAGGCCCAGGCGTACCAGACGGTTACGCACCAGCACCAGTTCGCCGACCATGTTCATGATCTCGTCCAGGCGCGCGGTGTCGACCCGCACAGTGGTTTCCGCTTCGCTGGCAGTAGGCTTTTCGGCGGCTGGGGCTGCTGCGCGGGCCGGCGCGGCCGGTTTGGCAGCCGCAGGCTTGGCCACCGGCGCCGGTTCAGGCTTGGCGACAGGCTTGCTGTCGGCCTTGGCCACGGCAGAGGCCGCCACGGCCTCAGGCGCAGCCACGGCCGCGTCACTGGAGAACTTGCCTTTGCCGTGTAGCTGATCCAGCAAAGCTTCGAATTCGTGCTCGGTGATGTCACCACTTTGGGCGCCCGCCTCGACCGAAGCAGGTGCGGCCGTAGCGCCGGGCAGTGCATCGGCGGCGAAGGTGCCCTTGCCGTGCAACTGATCGAGCAACGCTTCGAATTCATCGTCGGTGATTTCATCGCTGCTCGGCGCCGCGACGCTGTCAGCCGACACAGGCGCAGGCGTCTGGGCAGAAAACTGGCCTTTGCCATGCAACTGATCGAGCAGCGACTCGAACTCGGCATCGGTGATCTCGTCGCTGTCGCTTCCCGCGACCTCACCCTGCAGCTGTTCGGTAGCCTCGGCCTGGGCCTTCACCGCATCGAGCGAGTCGAGCAGTTGTTCGAACTCGCTATCGGTGATGTCGGGCTCGACCGCAGGCTCGGCTTCGGCGACGGCTGGAGCCTGGGCCGCAGGCGCTGGGGCCTCGGCACCGGCCGGCTCGGCCAGACGCGACAGTGCGGCCAGCAACTCCGGCGTGGCCGGGGTAATGTCGCTGCGCTCGCGCACCTGGCCAAACATGCTGTTGACCGTATCCAGTGCCTCGAGCACCACATCCATCAATTCCGCATCGACCCGGCGCTCACCTTTGCGCAGGATGTCGAACACGTTCTCGGCGATATGGCAGCACTCCACCAGCTCATTGAGCTGAAGGAAGCCGGCGCCCCCTTTTACAGTGTGAAAACCGCGGAAGATCGCATTGAGCAGGTCCGCATCTTCCGGTCGGCTTTCCAGCTCGACCAATTGCTCGGACAGTTGCTCGAGGATTTCGCCGGCCTCTACCAGGAAATCCTGGAGGATTTCTTCATCGGCGCCGAAGCTCATTGAACGTGCTCCCTAAAAACCCAGGCTGGACAGCAAATCGTCGACGTCGTCCTGACCGGACACGACATCTTCACGCTTATCGGCATGAATCTGCGGACCTTCACCCCGAGTCGGATGTTTTTCTTGATCTTTTTCAGCACGCAGCTGCTGGTGGTCATGTTCGATACCGGCAAAACGGTCGACCTGGCTGGCCATCAGCACGAGCTTGAGCAGATTGCTTTCGACTTCGGTGACCAGCGCGGTCACCCGTTTGATCACCTGGCCGGTGAGGTCTTGGTAGTCCTGGGCCAGGAGAATGTCGTTGAGATGGCCAGCGACCTTGCGGTTCCCCTCGGCGCTTTGCGTCAGGAAACTGTCGACGCGCTTGACCAGATCACGAAACTCCGGCGCTGCGACTTCACGGCGCATGAAGCGCTGCCAGTCGGTGCTCAGGTTCTGGGCCTCGGCCTGCAGGTCGTTGAGCAGCGGCGTGCTCGCCTCCACCAGGTCCATGGTGCGGTTGGCCGCGCCTTCGGTGAGCTTGACCACGTAGGACAAGCGCTCGGTGGCGTCGGTGATCTGCGACACTTCCTCGGCCTGCGGCATGCGCGGGTCGATCTGGAAGCTGACGATCGCACTGTGCAGCTCGCGGGTGAGCTTGCCGACTTCCTGGTACAGGCCGCGGTCGCGGGTCTGGTTCAGCTGGTGGATCAGCTGCACCGCCTCGCCGAACCGGCCGTGCTCGAGGCTCTCGACCAGTTCCTGGGCGTGTTTCTTCAGGGTCGACTCGAACTCCCCCAACGATGTGTTCATTTGCTCCATGGCGCCCCCTGACGTGACTCAGCCGTTGACGCGTTCGAAGATCTTTTCGATCTTCTCCTTGAGCACCTGGGCGGTGAAGGGCTTGACCACATAGCCGTTGACCCCGGCCTGGGCCGCTTCGATGATCTGGTCGCGCTTGGCTTCAGCGGTCACCATCAACACCGGCATACCCTTGAGGCGGTCATGGGCACGGACCTTGCGCAGCAGGTCGATGCCGGACATGCCAGGCATGTTCCAGTCGGTCACGAGGAAGTCATAGTGGCCGTTTTCCAGCATCGGCAACGCCGTGGTGCCGTCGTCGGCCTCCTCGGTGTTGGTGAAGCCCAGGTCACGCAACAGGTTCTTGATGATCCGCCGCATCGTCGAAAAGTCGTCAACGATGAGGATTTTCATGTCTTTGTTCAATTAGACCTCCAAGCAGTCTTAAACGCGCCCGGCCCCCGGACGCGCATTCAATCAATTCGGTACAACATCCAACGACGGTGGCGAACCCTGGCTCAACGTGCCCGCCATTCCCCGAGACGGCTGCGCAGGCGCGCGGCGCACTGGCTGTGCAACTGGCTGACACGCGACTCGCTGACCCCAAGCACCTCACCGATTTCCTTGAGGTTCAGCTCTTCGTCGTAGTACAGCGCCAGCACCAGACGCTCACGCTCCGGCAGGTTGGCGATGGCTTCGGTCAGCGCGGCCTGGAAGCGCTCGTCTTCCAGGTCCCGCGAAGGTTCCAGCTGGCCACTGGCGCCATCCTCGTGCAGCCCTTCGTGCTCGCCGTCCTGCAGGAGGTCGTCGAAGCTGAACAGGCGACTGCCCAGGGTGTCGTTCAGAATCCCGTAATAATCATCGAGACTCAATTGGAGTTCGGCAGCAACTTCATGATCTTTAGCGTCGCGACCGGTTCTGGCCTCCACGGCGCGTATCGCGTCGCTGACCATGCGGGTGTTGCGGTGTACCGAACGCGGCGCCCAATCCCCCTTGCGTACCTCATCGAGCATGGCCCCACGAATGCGGATGCCGGCGTAGGTTTCGAAGCTCGCGCCCTTGCTGGCATCGTATTTGTTGGCCACTTCCAGCAAGCCGATCATGCCCGCCTGGATCAGGTCCTCGACCTGTACGTTGGCCGGCAGGCGCGCCAGCAAGTGATAGGCAATGCGCTTGACCAGAGGGGCATAACGTTCGACCAGTTCGTACTGGGCATCACGCGCCGCCCGGCTGTACATCTTGAAACCGCTCGCATTCATAGTACCGGTCCTGCGCTGGTAGGCTGCACCAGACGCTCGACGAAAAACTCCAGGTGCCCGCGCGGGTTGGCAGGCAGCGGCCAGCTGTCGACCTTCTGCGCGATGGCCTTGAAGGCCAGCGCACACTTGGATCGAGGGAAGGCCTCATAGACCGCCCGCTGCTTCTGCACCGCCTTGCGTACACATTCGTCGTAAGGCACGGCACCGACGTATTGTAAGGCGACGTCCAAGAAGCGATCCGTGACCTTGGTCAACTTGGCAAACAGGTTGCGCCCTTCCTGCGGGCTCTGCGCCATGTTGGCCAGGACCCGGAAGCGGTTCATGCCGTAATCGCGGTTGAGCAGCTTGATCAAGGCGTAGGCATCGGTGATCGAGGTCGGCTCGTCGCAGACCACCAACAGCACCTCCTGCGCGGCGCGCACGAAGCTCACCACCGAGTCCCCGATTCCCGCGGCGGTATCGATCACCAGCACATCGAGGTTGTCGCCGATCTCGCTGAACGCCTGGATCAGCCCGGCATGCTGGGCTGGCGCCAGGTGCACCATGTTCTGGGTGCCGGAGGCGGCCGGCACGATGCGCACACCGCCTGGCCCCTGCAACAGCACATCGCGCAG
This sequence comes from Pseudomonas sp. CK-NBRI-02, assembly GCF_008124495.1. NCBI lineage: Bacteria > Pseudomonadati > Pseudomonadota > Gammaproteobacteria > Pseudomonadales > Pseudomonadaceae > Pseudomonas > Pseudomonas sp. CK-NBRI-02. The sequence continues at coordinate 23,513 of NZ_VSJH01000007.1, forward strand.
CTCGCAGCGCCCTTCGATGACATCGGCCAGGGTGCGCTTGGGCGACAGCCCCAGCAGGACGTCGACGTTGGCCAGGCCCAGGTCGGCATCCAGCAACATGACCCGGCGGCCGAGCTCGGCCAGCGCCAGGGACAGGTTCACTGAAACGTTGGTCTTGCCCACGCCACCTTTACCGCCGGTCACGGCGATCACCTGTACGGGATGCATGCTACCCATGTTTGTTCTTTACCTTGTCTCGGGGCCCAGGCCACATCAGGAGCTGAACACGACGCTCAGGATGCAGGTTCTTTGCGCTGTCCATTCGTCAACCCGCACGCTTGCCTGGGTTGTGGTAGAGATCAGCGAACATGTCGGCCATCGCCTCTTCGCTGGGCTCGTCCTGCATCTGCACACTGACCGCACGGCTGACTAACTGATGTTTGCGCGGCAGTTGCAGGTCGTCAGGAATGCGCGGTCCATCGGTCAGATAGGCCACGGGCAATTCGTGACTGATGGCAAGGCTCAGCACTTCGCCGAGGCTGGCCGTTTCATCAAGCTTGGTCAGGATGCAGCCGGCCAGGCCACAGCGCTTGTAGCTGTGGTAGGCGGCGGTCAGCACCTGCTTCTGGCTGGTGGTGGCCAGTACCAGGTAATTCTTGGCGGCGATGCCGCGTCCGGCCAGGCTCTCCAGTTGCAGCCGCAGGGCCGGGTCGCTGGCCTGCAGGCCTGCGGTGTCGATCAGCACCACGCGCTTGCGCAACAGCGGATCGAGCGCCTGGGCCAAGGACTGGCCCGGGTCGACATAGGTCACCGGCACATTGAGGATGCGCCCCAATGTCTTGAGCTGCTCTTGGGCGCCAATGCGGAAGCTGTCCATGCTCACCAGCGCCAGATGCTGGGCGCCATATTTGAGCACGTAGCGCGCCGCCAGCTTTGCCAACGTGGTGGTCTTGCCCATACCGGCCGGACCGACCATGGCGATCACACCGCCCTCTTCGATCGGCTCGATCTCGGGGACCTGGATCATCCGTGCCAGGTGGGCCAAGATCATGCGCCAGGCGTGGCGCGGGTCTTCGATCTCGCCGGCAAGCTCGAGTGCTTCGCGAGCGATCGGGCCCGACAGGCCGATACGCTGCAAGCGACGCCAAAGGTTGGCCTGCTGCGGCTTGTTGCCCTGCAGTTGGCTCCAGGCCAGGGATCCGAGCTGGACTTCGAGCAATTCGCGCAGGCCCGACAGCTCCGAGCGCATGGCATCGAACAGACGCGGATCGACCGGTGCCGGCGCTGGAGCCGCAACCTGCGCCGGCGCGTCAACCTGTGGCTCGACCAGTGGCTCGGAGGCGGTCAACGACAATCCGGCGAACAATTGGCGATTGCCGATCTCGTCGCTTTCGTTGCGTGTGCTCAGTTCGGCCTGGGCGGTAGCGATGCGCGTCTGGGTTTTGCGCAGCTCGTCCTCGAGTTCGATGTTCGGCACGCGTGGGGCCAGGGCGGACAGCTTGTAGTCCAGCGCGGCCGTCAACTCGACACCGCCGGCGATGCGCCGGTTGCCGATGATGGCGGCGTCGGAGCCAAGCTCATCCCGGACCAGCTTCATGGCCTGACGCATATCGGCGGCGAAAAAACGCTTAACTTGCATAACCCACTACCTCAGCCGTTGGGGCCCACGGTGGCAACGATGGTGACTTGCTTGTTGTCAGGTATTTCCTGATACGCCAGAACATGCAAATTCGGTACAGCCAGGCGACCGAAGCGCGACAGCATGGCGCGGATCGGGCCGGCAACCAGAAGAATGGCCGGCAGGCCTTGCATCTCCTGGCGCTGGGCCGCTTCGATCAGCGAACGCTGCAGCTTCTCGGCCATGCTCGGCTCCAGGAGAACACCGTCTTCCTGGCCTTGCCCGGCCCTTTGCAGACTATTGAGCAAAATCTGTTCCAACCTTGGCTCGAGGGTGATCACAGGCAGCTCGGACTCAACGCCGACAATGCTTTGCACGATGGCGCGACACAATCCGACGCGCACTGCCGCCACCAGCGCGGCGGTATCTTGACTCTTGCCAGCATTGTTGGCGATTGCCTCGGCGATACTGCGGATGTCCCGCACCGGCACCTGCTCGGCCAACAATGCCTGCAGGACCTTGAGCAAGCCTGACAACGAAATGACACCCGGTACCAGCTCCTCGGCAAGTTTAGGCGAACCTTTGGCCAATACTTGCAACAGTTGCTGGACCTCTTCATGGCCGATCAGTTCATGGCAATGTTTCTGCAGGATCTGGTTGAGGTGGGTGGCCACCACCGTGCTGGCATCGACCACGGTGTAGCCCAGCGACTGGGCCTGGGCACGCTGCCCGACGTCGATCCACACCGCCTCAAGACCAAACGCCGGATCGCGCGCAGCGATACCGTTGAGCGTGCCGAAGACCTGGCCCGGGTTGATGGCCAGCTCCCGGTCCGGATAGATCTCCGCTTCAGCCAGGATCACCCCCATCAAGGTGAGGCGATAGGCGCTCGGCTGCAGGTCCAGGTTGTCGCGGATATGCACAGTGGGCATGAGAAAGCCCAGGTCCTGGGACAGCTTCTTGCGCACCCCCTTGATCCGCGCCAACAGCTGGCCACCCTGGTTGCGGTCCACCAGCGGAATCAGGCGATAACCGACCTCAAGGCCGATCATGTCGATTGGCGTCACATCGTCCCAACCCAGTTCCTTGGTTTCCAAGGCACGCTGGGGCGATGGCAGCAGGTCCTGCTGGCGCTGCGCTTCTTCCTGGGCCTTGAGCTTGGCCTGTTGCTGACGACGCCAGACCAGGTAGGCACCGCCCCCGGCCGCCGCGCCAAGCCCCAGGAAGGCGATATGCGGCATGCCCGGAACCAAGCCCATGACGATCATCAGCGCCGCCGAAACAGCCAACGCTTTGGGCGAGTCGAACATCTGCCGATTGATCAGCTTGCCCATGTCCTCGGAACTGGAGGCTCGGGTCACCATGATCGCGGCGGCGGTGGACAGCAGCAGCGAGGGCAACTGCGCCACCAAACCGTCACCGATGGTCAGCAAGGCGTAGACCTTGCCCGCCTCGCCGGCCGACATGCCATGCTGCAGGATACCGATGAGCATGCCGCCGATAAGGTTGATGAACAGGATCAGCAGCCCGGCGATGGCGTCGCCGCGAACGAACTTGCTGGCACCGTCCATGGAGCCATAGAACTCGGCTTCCTGGGCGACTTCGGCGCGTCGGGCCTTGGCCTGAGCCTGGTCGATCAGGCCCGCATTGAGGTCGGCGTCGATCGCCATCTGCTTGCCAGGCATCGCGTCAAGGGTGAAACGTGCGCTCACCTCGGAAATGCGCCCGGCGCCCTTGGTGACCACGACGAAGTTGATGATCATGAGGATGGCGAACACCACCGCACCGACCACGTAGTTGCCGCCGATCACCACCTCGCCGAAGGCCTGGATCACCTTGCCCGCAGCACCGTGGCCTTCCTGGCCGTGGAGCATGACCACACGCGTGGAGGCCACGTTCAGGGCAAGACGCAGCAAGGTTGCCACGAGCAGGATGGTGGGAAACGCAGCGAAGTCCAGCGGGCGCAGAGCGTATACGCAGACCAGCAGGACGACGATCGACAGGGCGATGTTGAAGGTGAAGAAAACGTCGAGCAGGAACGGTGGAATCGGCAACATCATCATTGCCATCATCACCAGCAGCAACAGCGGCACGCCCAGGTTGCCCCGGCCGAGACCAGCCAGGTTGTTTCGGGCGCTGTTGATTAACTGAGTGCGATCCACCGCAAATCCTCTTCAAGCAAAACTTTGACGCCTGAATGGGCGTTTGGCGCTGCCTTTGCAAGAAGCTTTCCAACTTTTGAGGGTGGCTTTCAGGCCGTGTGAATATCTGGGTTTGGTGAGGGCGCCACTGGCGCTTTTCGCCCTTACGGCGACCTATTTTCGTTCTTGGGCAAAAGTAGGCATGGGCCGCCCCATGACAACGGATAAAACAACGCGAGCCCAGGCGCCGCCCGCAACTTGCGCCCCATTAGCAGGCCTAGCGGAGGTGTCTGTAGGGGCAGGCGCGCAGCGCCCTTCGGCGGTAGCCAAAGTCGCGGGAGGGAGGCTGGCGTAGCCAGCCGGAGGGCGCGAGGTCCCGCAAGACAATGAAGAGGGAACCCCGCCACGGGCGGGGCATATGCTGGGGCGCAGCGGCTTTTACTTGGCAAGACCAAAGTGACCCGCCGTAAGGTGCAAAGGTGACTCAGCGTCACCCAAGCAAACGGATCAGCCCCAAAAAGCCAAAGCCAACCCATAACCACTCACTGATCACGCCGTAAATCCGGCGGAATCGGCAAATCAGGCTTCAAAGGCTCCGGCGCCTTGCCCTTCCCCGCCCGGTATTGCCGGATCTGGAACACATAAGCCAGCACCTGCGCCACCGCCAGGTACAACCCCGCCGGAATCTCCTGCTCAAGCTCGGTGGAGTAGTAGATCGCCCGCGCCAACGCCGGCGACTCGAGGATCTGTACCTGATGCTGAACCCCGATCTCGCGAATCTTCAACGCGATGAAATCCGTCCCCTTGGCCAACAGCAAAGGCGCCACCCCGCCCGATTCCGGGTCGTACTTGAGCGCCACGGCATAGTGCGTGGGGTTGGTGATGATCACATCCGCCTCGGGCACCGCCGCCATCATGCGCCGCTGCGAGGCTTCGCGCTGCAACTGGCGAATCCGCTGTTTGACCTCAGGCTTGCCTTCCGAATCCTTGTATTCGTCCTTCACTTCCTGCTTGGTCATCTTCAGCTTGTTATGCGCCTGCCAGATTTGGAACGGCACGTCGACCGCCGCGATCAGCAGCAATCCGGCAGCCATCCACAACGCGCTCCACCCGACCACCTGGACGCTATGGATGATGGCTTGCTCCAGCGGCTCGTTGGCAATCGCCATCAATGCCTGGCGATCGCTGGAAAGTACCGCCAGCGCCACTACCAAAATCACAAAAAACTTGGCAAACGCCTTGAGCAACTCAGTCAGCGAGTTCAAGGAGAACATCCGCTTGATGCCCGACAAGGGGTTCATGCGGCTGAATTTCGGCTGCAACAAGCTGCCAGAAAACAAGAAACCACCCAGGACGATAGGTGCGATGAAGGAAATCACGAACAGCATGATCACGATGGGCTGAACCGCCCAGATCGCCATCTTTCCCGAGACCAGGAGCAGGGTTCCCATGGCACTCTCATCCACCACCATGTCGCGGGTGAGAGAAAAGCTCATACGCATCAGGTCCATCAACGTTTCCGCCAGATACCCACCGAATGCCAGCAGGGCCCCGGCGCCAGCGAGGGTCACCGCTACTGTGTTGAGCTCCTTGGAGCGAGCCACTTCGCCTTTTTCACGCGCATCGCGCCGGCGCTTGTCGGTGGGTTCTTCTGTCTTGTCCTGACCGCTCTCGCTTTCTGCCATCTTCAGCGCGCCCTTGCCAGCTCACGCAGCCATTGCAGCGCTTCGCTGGCCAACAGCTGGTAATGGGAAAAAATGTCCGCCAGGGTGACCCAGAAGATGGCCAGCCCCAACACGAGGGTCAACGGAAAACCAATGGAGAAGATGTTCAACTGCGGCGCGGCACGCGTCATGACGCCGAATGCAATATTGACCACCAGCAGCGCAGTGATCGCGGGCAATACCAACAACAGGCCAGCGCCGAGCACCCAGCTCATGCGCCCGGCCATCTCCCAGAAATGATTGACCATCAGCGCACTGCCGATCGGCAAGGTGGTGAAGCTCTCGGTCATTACCTCCAGCACCACCAGATGACCATTCATCAGCAGGAATAGAATGCTCACCAGCATGGTCATGAACTGGCTGACGACTGTCACGTTGACACCGTTGGCCGGGTCAACCATGGAGGCAAAGGCCATCCCCATCTGAACGGCAATGATCTGCCCAGCCACCACGAAAGCCTGGAACAGCATCTGCAAGGCCAGACCGAACAGCGCACCGACAATCACCTGCTCGGCGCACAGCAACACGCCGCGCAGGCTCAGGGGGTCGATCTCAGGCAAGGGCGGCAGCCCTGGAACAATCACCACGGTGATGGCCAAAGCTGCATAGAGACGGATGCGCGCGGGCAACATCTTGGTACCCAGGATCGGCATGGTCATCAGCACCGCCGTCACCCTGAACAACGGCAGGATGAACGTGGCGACCCAGGTGCCAATCTGCGTATCGGTCAGCTCCAGCATGACTGCATCAACCGATCAGCTGCGGAATGCTGGTGTACAGACGGTTGAAATACTCCATGAAGCGCTGCAACAGCCAGGGCCCGATGACGATCAGGGTGACCAGCATCACCAGCAGGCGCGGCAGAAAGCTCAGGGTCTGCTCGTTGATCTGGGTGGCAGCCTGGAACATCGCCACCACCAGGCCGACCAACAGGCTCGGCACCACCAGGATGGCCACCATCATGGTGGTCATCCACAGCGCATCACGAAAAATGTCTACGGCAACTTCTGGTGTCATGCAGGGCTCTCCTTGATGGCGTCAGACGCCACCGAAACTGCCGGCCAGGGTACCCATGATCAACGCCCAGCCATCGACCAGAACGAACAGCATGATCTTGAACGGCAGCGAGATGATCAGCGGCGAGAGCATCATCATGCCCATGGCCATCAGCACGCTGGCCACCACCATGTCGATGATCAAGAACGGAATGAAGATCATGAAGCCGATCTGGAACGCGGTCTTGAGCTCCGAGGTGACGAACGCCGGTACCAGGATGGTCAATGGCGCCTGTTCAGGGCTGGCGATGTCGGTGCGTTTGGACAGGCGCACGAACAGGTCCAGGTCGCTTTGCCGGGTCTGGGCCAGCATGAAGTCCTTCAGCGGCCCCTGGGCCTTGTCGATGGCTTGCTGGGCGGTCATCTGCTCGTTCAGGTAGGGCTGGATGGCGTCCTGGTTCACCCGGTCGAACACCGGGGCCATGATGAACAGCGTCAGGAACAACGCCATGCCGGTCAGCACCTGGTTCGAAGGCGTCTGCTGCAGGCCCAGGGCCTGACGCAGGATGGAAAAGACAATGATGATGCGGGTGAAGCTGGTCATCAGGATGACGAACGCCGGAATGAAACTCAGCGCCGTCATGATCAGCAGGATTTGCAGGCTGACCGAATACTCCTGCTGGCCGTCCGCCCCATTGGACAGGGTGATGGCCGGAATCGACAGCGGGTCGGCAGCCAAGGCCATCGGCGCAGCCAGCAGCAGCGCCAGGGTCAACAATGAGCGCAATGCGCCGGTCATCACTTCTTGTCCTTCTGATCCTTGCCCATCAGCTCGAGCAGCCGCTGGGCGAACTCCGGCGTGGCCGGGCGGGCACTGGCGGGCACCTCCACAGGCTCGGCCAACACATGCAATGCCTCGATGTTGCCGGGCGAGTGACCGATGAGGATCTGCTCCTTGCCCACCTGCACCAGCAGCAGGCGGTCACGCGGGCCGATCGTCCGGCTGCCGATGATATCGATCACCTGCCCACCGCGCGGTGTCGCGCCCTGCATGCGGCGCAGCAACCAGGCAAGGGCGAAGATCAGGCCGACCACCAGCAACAGGCCGAAGACCATCTGTGCCAACTGCCCGCTGAGGCTGCCGGGTGCGGCCGCAGCGGGTGCCGCTGCCTGGGTGGCCGCGATCACCGTCTCGCTGACGAGCAATGCGCCGAGGGCCATCACGGCCCGCATCGACCCCTTCACTCAGCGCAGCTTCTTGATGCGTTCGCTGGGGCTGATCACGTCGGTCAGGCGGATGCCGAACTTCTCGTTGACCACCACCACCTCGCCGTGGGCGATCAAGGTGCCGTTGACCAGCACGTCCAACGGCTCGCCCGCCAGGCGATCAAGCTCGATCACCGAGCCCTGGTTGAGCTGCAGCAGGTTGCGGATGCTGATTTCGGTGCTGCCCACTTCCATGGAAATGTTCACCGGGATATCCAGGATCACATCCAGGTTCGGCCCCTCGAGGCTGACGTTTTCATTGGGCTTGGGGGAGCTTGCGAACTCTTCCATCGGCAGGCGGCCGGCGCCGGACTTGCCGCTGTCGGCAGCCAGCAGTGCATCGATGTCGGCCTGGCCGGCGTCGCCGGTTTCCTGCAGGGCGGCAGCCCACTCATCGGCCAGAGCCTGTTCCTCCGGGGAGGTGATTTCGTTTTCGTTAGCCATGATGTCCTCGACAGGCATTCAATTCGGAAGGAGCGACCGGCACGCCGTCAGCGACGTTCGATCGGGTCGATGATCTGCAGCGACAAGGTGCCCTTGTGCGAGCCCAGGCGCGCCTTGAACGACGGCACGCCGTTGGCGCGCAGCACCAGGTGCTCGGGCAACTCGACGGGGATCACATCGCCCGGCTGCATGTGCAGGATGTCGCGCAGCTTGAGCTGACGGCGGGCCACGGTGGCCGAGAGCGGCACGCTGACATCGAGCACGTCTTCGCGCAGGGCCTTGACCCAACGCTCGTCCTGGTCGTCCAGGTCGGACTGGAAGCCCGCATCGAGCATCTCGCGCACCGGTTCGATCATCGAGTACGGCATGGTCACGTGCAGGTCGCCGCCACCGCCGTCCAGTTCGATATGGAACGTCGAGACCACCACCGCCTCGCTCGGGCCGACGATGTTGGCCATGGCCGGGTTGACCTCGGAGTTTATGTACTCGAAGTTGACCGGCATGATTGCCTGCCAGGCTTCCTTGAGGTCGACGAAAGCTTGGTCGAGCACCATGCGCACCACGCGCAGCTCGGTGGGCGTGAATTCACGACCTTCGATCTTGGCGTGACGGCCATCGCCACCGAAGAAGTTGTCCACCAGCTTGAACACCAGCTTGGCGTCGAGGATGAACAACGAAGTGCCGCGCAGCGGCTTGATCTTGACCAGGTTCAGACTGGTCGGGACATACAGCGAATGCACGTACTCGCCGAACTTCATCACCTGCACGCCGCCGACCGCCACGTCGGCGGAGCGACGCAGCAGGTTGAACATGCTGATGCGGGTATAGCGGGCGAAGCGTTCGTTGATCATCTCCAGGGTCGGCATGCGTCCGCGGACGATCCGATCCTGGCTGGTCAGGTCATAGCTTTTGACGCCACCGGGCTCGGCGGCGCTTTCGGTTTGTACCAGACCATCATCGACGCCATGCAACAGGGCGTCGATCTCATCCTGGGACAGCAGGTCCTGCACGGCCATTTCGGGCTCCTACTGCAATACGAAATTGGTGAACAGCAGCTGGTCCACGACCGGCTTGCCGACTTCCTTCTGTGCCACTTCCTGGACCACCGCGGTGGCCTTCTGGCGCAGCATCTCCTGGCCTACCGGGCTGCTGGCCAGGGTGTCGAAACCTTGTCCCGAGAACATCATGACCAGGTTGTTGCGGATCACAGGCATGTGCACCTTGAGTGCGTCCAGGTCGGCCTGGTTGCGCCCCTGCATGGTGATGCTCACCTGCATGTAGCGCTGGCGACCGTTCTGGTTGAAATTGACCACGAAAGCCGGCGCCAGCGGCTCATAGATCGCCGCCGCCTTGACGTTGGCCTGGGCAGGATCGACAGCGGGTGCCGACTCGCTCTTGTGCATGACGAACCACGTGGCGCCCACCGACAGGCCTACGGCCAGCAGCAATGCCAGCACCAGCAGGAGGATCAGCTTGAGTTTGCCTTTAGTGGCGGGGTCTTTGACTGCTTCGCTCTTCGCCATGCCAATAATCCGTCGTCCATCGGGGTTTCAAAGAAGGATGACGTGGCTTGAGCAAGTGTTATGCCAGATTTGAGCCGAGCGGGAGCAACCGACAAGCGTAGGAGCTGGTGACGGCCTGAGATGGGCTGCGCCGCAGCCCTCAGGCGTAGTAATCGACGGCGCTGTCGCCGATCACCACCTGATGTTCGACCGGCTGTGCACCATCGGCCAGTTCACCGTCGTCCTCGCCACCGGCCGTGGCGCGCCGCGCCGCGACCCCGGACAGGTTCGAACCCTCCTGCTGAGCCTGCTGTTGCTGCTGGCCGCGGGATTGATCGGCAACGTTGACATCAGGCTGGGCCAGACCCTGCTGGGCGAACAGTTCGCGCAGGCGATGCACCTGACTGTCCAGAGCGTCACGCACCCCGGCGTGACCACTGATGAAGGTGACCTGGGTAGACTGATCCGCCGCGACATTGACGCGGATGTCCAGGCGGCCCAACTCGGCGGGTTCGAGTTGAATGTCTGCGGACTTGAGGTTCTGGCTGGACAGGTACATGACGCGATTCACCAATCCTTCGGCCCAGGCGTTCTGGTTCATCGGCAGCGGCTGATGCAGTGGGCTGGGCGGTACGGCATTGGCGGTCTTGGGCGTTGCGGCCTGGGTCAGGCTGGCCAGGCGATTGGCGAAGTCGTCGACCCGCGTGTCGCTGCTGGCGCTCTTGGTATCCTTCAAGCCGTTATCGAGCAGCTCGCTGAAGGCTTTGTCACCTGGCTGCGAGGTGTCGCCTTCGGCTTGCGGTTTGTCGATCAGGCTCGCCAAGGTATTGACGGCTACCTGCCCATCGTCGGGCTGGCCGCTGTCACTTTGACTGGTGGGCGCCGCATGGGCGGAGGTCGTCCCTTTGGCCTGTGCACTTTGTTCCAGGGCCAGGCGCAAGGTCGGCAGGTTGGCCAACGGATCGGCCGCAGGGTCGAAATCCTCCACGGCCGGCGCCTGCTCCGACGGCGTCTCGACAGGCGCGGCCTGGGGCTGCACCGCGGCCTGCAGCACAGGCGCCACTGCCTCTGCCTGCGCCTGAATCAATTGCGCGCCAGGCTGGGCATCGGTGACCTGCCCGGCCACGAGGCTGGCATCGAGCAAGCTCGATTCGCTGCTGTCGCTGGTTTGATCGACCACTGGCAAGGTTTTGCCGCCATCGGCAACCGGCTGCGTATCGGCAGGCTCGGTCTTGCCGTCGATCGCACTGTCGGATTTGTCCTTGGCCTTGGCTTGGGTCGCCTTGTCATCACGCCCCTGGCGGGCCATGACCTGATCGAAGCCCCCCGTCTGGGAGCCCGCCGCCTGCGGCTTGTCCGCCGTCTGAGCAGCCGCGCGCGATGGCTTGCTCACCACACTGGCTTGCAGCAAAGGATTGGATGCGACAGGCATTGAAAGGTCTCCGCGCCGAATAATCGTGAATCGTCCAGGCAAAGACAGGCAAAAGTCGCGCCAGGTTGCTTCAACCTGCGGAAATACGCGCGCGCTCGGCGCGGTAGAAGCGCTGAACCTCGAGATACTCCTGATCGATCCGGTTGATCAGGTCCTCGATGCCATACAGAGAATGCTTTCGCACACGCTCCTCCAACTGCCGACACAGCTCGGCCAGGCCCACCGCGCCCATGTTGCCGCTGCTGCCCTTGAAGCTGTGGGCCGCCAAGCCCAGCTCCTCGGCGCTGCGGGCCCCGTGCAATTGGTCTAGGCGGCGCTCGGAGTCTTCCAGAAAAGTCTCGAGCAATTGCAGATACCCCTCCTCCATGACCTCTTGCAGGTCGCTGAGGATCTTCGGGTCGATATGCATGTCAGCCACTTGCTCACTCCTTTGATCAAGTCCATGGGGCCTGCTTGCGCAGGGTCCGGCGCCAGCTGCTCACCAACAGAATACCACCCGCGCACAACGTCCACCCTCAAGCCACTCGGCGCTCTGGCTGAGGCTGCGCACCAGGTTCAGTCCGCGTCCGCTCAACCCCTGGGCCTGCCGCTGGCTGGACAGCACCTGGGCAACGTCGAATCCCAGGCCGCTGTCGCGTACGTCGATCTTCAGACGCCCGCCCCTGGCCCAGGGTTCAACTTCCAGATCGATTCGCACGAAGCCGTCATCCTGCCGCGCCAAGCGAAGGCTACGCTCGCGGTAGTAGTCGACAAATCCTTGGGCGTCGTGCTTGAGACGCGAATCCAGGCCAAGCACCCCATGTTCCAGGGCATTGGCGTACAACTCGCTCAGGACCGTGTGCAACAGGCCACCGTTTGGCCGCAGGCCATGGATCTCCTGCAGCAGTTGAACGAGGTATGGCACGGGATTGAAACGTTTCAAGCTTTCGCCACGCAATTCGAAGTGCAACGACCAATGCAACGGACCAGAACGGCTGGCCTCGCTGTCGGGCACGGCCGCTGGCGCCTGCCACTGGGGCTCGACCATGGACACGTCACACAGGCTGATATCGTCCCGGGGGCGCCCGCCAAAATGCTCCAGTGCTTGCATCAGCTCCGGCAGCAACTGCGCCGGATCGCGATTGGCGCGCAGCACCTGCTCCAGGCGCTGCACGCCGAATAACCGCTCCTGGTCATCGCAGGTATCGACCACGCCATCGGAAAGCAGCAAAAGCCGCTCGCCCACCGCCAGCGGCAACACCTCGGTGCTGTCATCGAAGCGCTCTGGCGAGAGGATGCCCAGTGGCAGGTGCCTCGATTGCAGCGTGGCCAGCACCTCTCCTGTAGCGGACAAACGGTAACCATCCGGTATGCCGCCGTTCCAGACCTCCACCGTGCCACGTTGATAGCTCAGGTCGAGCATCAGGGCGCAGCAGAACATGTCCACTGGCAGGATGTGCTTGAGCTTGGCGTTCATCTCCCGCAGCGTTTCTGCGACACCATGACCCTTGGCGGCCATGCCGTAGAACACCTCGGCCAAAGGCATGGCGCCAATCGCGGCGGGCAAGCCATGGCCGGTAAAGTCGCCCAGCAGCACATGCAGGTTGCCGTTGGGGGTATAGGCCGCCAGCAACAGGTCGCCATTGAACAGCGCGTAGGGAGATTGCAGGTAGCGAATGTTGGGCGCGCGCAGGCATCCGGCATGGGCCACCTTGTCGAACACCGCCTTGGCGACCCGTTGCTCGTTGAGCAGGTGATGATGATGCCGGGCGATCTGGTCTCGCTGCTCGAGCACCGTGGCATGCAACCGACGCAGCCGATCCATGGCGCGGATCTTGGCGCCGAGGATCACCGCGCTGTAGGGCTTGGCCATGAAGTCGTCGCCGCCGGCTTCCAGGCAGCGCACCAAGGCGTCCTGCTCGTTGAGCGAGGTGAGAAAGATGATCGGCACCAGCGCTTCGCCGGCCAGCGCCTTGATCCGACGCGCCGCCTCGAAACCGTCCATCACCGGCATCAGCGCATCGAGCAGCACCAGCTGCGGCCGCCGTTCGGCGAACAGCGCCACGGCCTGCTCGCCGTTTTCCGCGGTGAACACTTCATGACCCTGGCGCCGGACGATCTGCGCCAGCAACAACCGGTCTGCCGCACCGTCTTCGGCGATCAGCACGCTCAGCGCCCGTTCGGCCGGCATGTCGACGCTCAACTGATATCGAACAGTTTTTCGAAATTGGAGATGGCGAGGATCTTGCGCACGTCAGGGCTGGTGTTGATCACGCTGATGCAGGCGTCTTCACCGCCCTCATGGTCGCGCAGCAACAGCAGCATGCCCAATGCCGAGCTGTCCAGGTAAGTGGCGTCCTTGAGGTCCACGACCACTGAGTCAGGGCGGACGGGTTGTCGTTCGTAGGCATTGCGAAATTCTTGATGCCTGCCGAAATCAAACCGCCCTTTGACGGTGATCGTGAGTTTTTTCTCGTCCTGTGAAAAATCGGATTCGACAGCCATGCCAGCGATTCCTTCGATGATGATGGCGAATGCGATCCTAGTAGGTTTAGCAGGCGCTACCGGCAATCGCAAATTGGCGCAGACGCCAGCAAGACGGTTACAGGTGATGATGACGCGGCAAACGCTGGGATAATTCATCCAACAGCTTTTGCTCACGCTTGTCTTCCGCCCGCCGGGCTTCGTCGAGATATCGCTGCACCAGCTTGCGCAACCCCTCGACCCGCGCATGGGCCTGCTGCCAGATGCCCCGGGCATTGTTGAGGTTGTTCTGGTGCCAGGCCAGGCTCTGGCGCTGCTGAGTCATCGCCGTTTCCAACTGACCGAGAAAGCGTTGGTAGTTGACCAGCCAGTTGCCGTTGACCCCCTGTCCGCCGCGGTTGATCCACTGCAACTGATAGTCTTCGCGAAAACGCTCGAGCTCGGCCAGCTTGGCGTGGGCCTGGGCCAACTGCTGCTGGAAGTGGCCAAGGCGCTGGGCGGCCTTGCGCTCGGCCTCCTCGGCCATCTCTACCACCGGCGCCAGGCGCGCGGCTCGACTGGGCAAGGCCATGACCTATCAGCCGCCTGCAGGCGAAGCGAAGATGGCGCCGAGCTGCTCGCGGCTCTGGGTCATGCCGACGCTTTCCTGAAGGCCCTGACGCAAGAAGCCCACCAGGCTCGACTGCAAGGCGATGGCCTGGTCGGTCTCCGGGTCTCCGCCTGGCACATAGGCACCGACGCTGATCAGGTCGCGGCTTTGAGACAGGCGCGACCACAACTGCTTGAAGTGCTGGGCTTGGCGCAGGTGATCCGGATCGACAACTTGGGGCATGACCCGGCTGATGGACGCTTCGATATCGATGGCCGGGTAATGCCCTTCCTCGGCCAACCGCCGAGACAGCACGAAGTGGCCATCGAGCACGCCGCGCGCCGCATCGGCGATAGGGTCCTGCTGGTCGTCACCTTCGGACAGCACCGTGTAGAAAGCAGTGATCGAGCCACCGCCTGGCTCGCCATTGCCCGCGCGCTCGACCAGCTTGGGCAGTTTGGCGAACACCGAAGGCGGATAGCCGCGGGTCGCCGGCGGCTCGCCGATGGCCAGGGCGATTTCCCGCTGGGCCTGGGCGAAACGGGTCAGCGAATCCATCAGCAGCAGAACGTTCTTGCCTTTGTCACGGAAATATTCGGCAATTCGCGTGCAGTACATCGCCGCGCGCAGGCGCATCAGTGGCGCATCGTCGGCAGGCGAGGCCACCACCACCGAGCGCTTGAGCCCTTCCTCACCGAGGATGTGCTCGATGAACTCCTTCACCTCGCGGCCCCGCTCGCCGATCAGGCCGACCACGATGATCTCGGCCTCGGTGAAGCGCGTCATCATGCCCAGCAATACCGATTTACCCACACCGGTACCGGCGAACAGGCCCAGACGCTGCCCACGCCCCACCGTGAGCAGCCCGTTGATGCTGCGGATACCCACGTCCAGCGGCTGGCTGATCGGGTCGCGGTTGAGCGGGTTGATGATCGGGCCGTCCATCGGCACCCAGTCTTCGGCTTTCATCCCACCTTTGCCATCCAGGGCACGCCCGGCACCATCGAGCACTCGCCCGAGCATGCTCATGCCCATGGGCAGCCGACCGCTGTCGTCCAAGGGCACGACGCGCGCCCCGGGCGCGATACCCGCGATACTGCCCACCGGCATGAGGAAGACCTTGGCGCCGGAAAAGCCCATGACCTCGGCCTCGACCTGCACCGGGTGGTAGCTGTCGTCGTTGATCACCAGACAGCGACTGCCGACTGCGGTGCGCAGGCCTTCGGCCTCCAAGGTGAGGCCGACCATGCGCAGCAAGCGCCCCTCCACCACCGGTTGGTCCGGTAATTTAACCGCCGCCGCATAACCGCCCAGGCGCTTGCCGAAGCTGGTGCGCTCAAGACGCATCGCCATGCTCCGGGATGCTTGTTTCCAGCTCAAGGGCAAGATCCGGCGCGGCCGGGTGCAGGGACTGGTCGTGCAATTGGTCGAACAATTGCGCCAGCGCCTTTTCCAGGCGCGTTTCCATGGTCGCATCGATGCGGCTGTGCAGCGTTTCGATCCGGCAACCGCCAGGCAACAGCGACTCGTCCTCGAGCAGCTTCCAACGCTCTTCGTGGCGTTCGCGCAGGGCCTTGGCCAGCTCGAAATCCTGAGGGTTCAGATGGATGCGGATATTCTCGGCGCCCATGGGCAGCAGCTTGAGCGCCTCGCGCAGCACATGGGTTATCTGGCTCGAATCGCTGCGCAGCTCGCGACCGATCACCTGACGAGCCATGTGCGCCACCAACTGCACCAGGCCACGCTCGATCTGGGTGTCCTGTTCGGCGATAGGTTCGAGCAGTTGCCCCATCAGTTGTTCGAGGCTGGCCAGCTTGGCCGCCAAAGCCACCTCGGCCTCCTGACGCACTTTCAGCTGGGTACTGTGGAAACCTTCGCGCTCACCGGTGGCGAACCCTTCGTTGTAGGCCTCCTGACGGATCGCTTCGAGCTCTTCGAGGGTCAGTGGCTGGACTTCCTCCAGCGGCACCTCCTCGATTTCTTCCTCGACGATCTCAGGTTCCGGTTCAGGCTCCGGCTCTGGCTCCGGGTCGAAGCTGGGCAACGCCCAGACATCGACGCCCTCAAGATCGCGGGCGCGGATCAGATCGCTGAGGTGTTCATTGGTGGACATGTCAAAACCTCATGGCTACGAGCTGCACGCTTGCAGCGACAAGAAAAGGCCATACGCTTTTCTTGCCGCTCCAAGCGTGCCACTTGCGGCTTAAATCATTTCTTCGGCGCCTTTGCCGCCAAGCACGATCTCGCCGGCCTCGGCCATACGCCGTGCGATGGTGAGGATTTCCTTCTGCGCCGTCTCCACGTCGCTGACCCGCACCGGCCCCTTGGCCTCCAGGTCGTCGCGCAGCAGTTCCGAGGCGCGCTTGGACATGTTGCGGAAGATCTTGTCCTTGACCTTCTCGTCAGCGCCCTTGAGCGAGACGACCAGCACGTCGGAGGACACCTCGCGCAGCAGCGCCTGGATGCCACGATCGTCGACGTCGGCCAGGTTGTTGAAGACGAACATCAAGTCTTCGATCTGCTCGGACAGGTCGCCGTCGATATCGCGGATCGCATCCATCAGCTGGCCTTCGACCGAACTGTCGAGGAAGTTCATGATGTCCGCGGCGCGCTTGATGCCGCCCAGGGTGGTGCGCGCGGCATTGGAGTTGCCGGAGAACTGCTTCTCGAGGATCTGGTTCAGCTCCTTGAGCGCCGCCGGTTGCACGGTATTGAGCGACGAGACGCGCAGGATGATGTCCAGGCGCACCTTGTGGTCGAAGTTACTCAGCACCTCACCGGCTTGGTCCGGGTCCAGGTAGGCCACTACGATGGCCTGGATCTGCGGGTGTTCGTAGCGGATGACATCGGCCACGGCACGCGGCTCCATCCACTTGAGGCTGTCCAGGCCACTGGTGTTGCCACCCAGCAGGATGCGGTCGATCAGGCCGTTGGCCTTGTCCTCGCCCAAGGCCTGGTTGAGCATCTTGCGGATATAGCCGTCGGAGCCCACGCCCAGGCTGGTCTGGTCGCCGACGATTTCGACGAACTCGCTCATCACCTGCTCGACCTGTTCGCGATGGACGTTGCCCATCTGCGCCATGGCCACACCGACCCGCTGCACTTCCTTGGGCCCCATGTGTCGCAGGACCTGGGCGGCGTCGGTCTCGCCCAGGGAGAGCAGCAGGATCGCCGCCTTGTCGACGCGGCTCAGCTTGGCGGTAACGGCTCGGTTGTCACTCATCGGCGTTGATCCACTCTTTCACGACCTGGGCCACGCGCCCCGGGTCTTCGGCCACCAGGCCTTTGATTGCGTTCAACTGTGCTTCATAGCCCTCGCTCGGGCTCGGCAACAGAATGCTTTGCGGGCCACCCAGGGTGACGCGGTCGTTGGCCAGTTCGCCATCCAGACCGATCATCCCGCCCAGCTCCATGTCGCTGTCGGTGGCGGCCTGCTTGCCGCCACCTGTGATGTTGTTGAGCACCGGACGCAGCACACCGAATACCAGCACCAGGATGAACACGACACCCAGCACCTGCTTGACGATGTCCCAGAACCAAGACTGCGAGTAGAACGGAATGTCCTCCAGCTCCGTGCCACGGTCAGCGGAGAACGGCACGTTGACCACGGTCACGCTGTCGCCACGGCTGGCGTCGA
Organism: Pseudomonas sp. CK-NBRI-02; assembly: GCF_008124495.1. Classification (NCBI taxonomy): domain Bacteria; kingdom Pseudomonadati; phylum Pseudomonadota; class Gammaproteobacteria; order Pseudomonadales; family Pseudomonadaceae; genus Pseudomonas; species Pseudomonas sp. CK-NBRI-02. The sequence goes on from NZ_VSJH01000007.1 coordinate 41,303, forward strand.
AGCCCACTGCGTCCTGCACCAGGCGAGTGAAGCGCGCCAGGTCCTCGGCACCCCATGGGGCACGGGTGGCTTCGCCGGTGGCGGCGTCGACCTTGACCTGGTCGTCCACTACCACGGCCACCGACAGGCGCGTCAGGCGGCCCTGCTGCTGACGGGTGTGGCTGATGGAGCGATCGAGCTCGAAGTTCTTGGTGGTCTGCTGACGCTTGTCAGCCGGGTAAGGCGCCAACATCGGCTGGCCAGTGGCCGGGTCCATGATCTGTTGGCCATTGGCGTCCACCAGTGGCTGGCCTGGCTGGATCGCACCGGCAGGCGGCGCCGAGGCGGTGGCATTTTCAGGCGCCGAGGCACCGGCCGGCGGCTGGTTGCTCAGGGCACCGGGCACGCCTTGCGGGGGCTGGCTGCTGGAGCGCTGCTCATTGACCGACTGTTCGCTGCGAAGCGCTGGCTGATCTGGGTTGAACTGCTCGGAGGTGGATTCGACCGCACTGAAGTCGACGTCGGCCGATACCTCGGCCTTGTAGCGGTCGTTGCCCAGCACCGGCTGCAGGATGTTGTGCACACGCTGGGTCAACAGGCCTTCCATGCGGCGGCTGTAGTCGAACTGCTTGCCGGCCATGGTCAAGGCGGTGTCCTGCAACTGCTCGGAGAGCAGGTTGCCCTTCTGGTCGACCACGGTCACCTGGGACTTGTCCAGTTCCGGCACGCTGGTGGCCACCAAGTTGACGATGGCCATGACCTGGCCGGCCTCCAGGGCGCGTCCCGGATACAGCTCGACCAGTACCGATGCGCTGGGCTTGCGCTCGTCGCGCACGAACACCGAGCTCTTGGGAATGGCCAGGTGGACACGGGCGGCCTTGACGTTGTTCAGGCTCGATACGGTACGCGCCAGTTCGCCTTCAAGGCCCCGACGGTAGCGGGTGGCCTCCATGAACTGGCTGGTACCCAGGCCCTGCTCTTTATCGAGAATCTCGAAGCCGATGTTGCCATCGCTTGGCGCGACACCGGCAGCAGCCAGCTTAAGGCGCGCGCGGGAGAGATCGTCGGCCTTGACCAGCAAGGCGCCGGAGTTGGGCTCCACGCGGTAGCCGATGTCCGCGGAGGCCAGGGTGTCCATGACCTGCTTGGCATCCAGGCCCGCCAGGCTGCCGTACAGCGGCCGGTAGTCCGGTTGCTGCGACCAAAGCACCACGGCGAAGCCGATCGCCACGCTCGCGGCCAGTCCGACCAGCAGGCCGACCTGACGCAGCATGGGCATCTGCGAAATGTTTTCCAGGAACGACATGCCGAACAGCGGCGGCTTGGGCGCTGGCGGACCACTCTTGGCGGGGGGATTGTCGACGACTGCTTCAGCCATGGCTCACTCTGTCCTCAAACCGGCATCTGCATGATGTCCTGGTACGCCTGGACCAGTTTGTTACGGACCTGGGTCAGGGCCTGGAACGACACGGAAGCCTTTTGCGAAGCAATCATGACGTCCGTCAGGTCAACACCGCTCTTGCCGATCTCGAAGGCGTTGGACAGCTGGGTCGAGGCCTGCTGTACCTCATTGACCTTGCCGATGGCCTGGCCGAGCATGTCGGCAAAGCTGCTCTGGCCAGGGGCCAGTTCAGGCGCGGCAGCGACCTTGGGCTGGGACATGGCTTCGGCCTGCATGGCCCGCATGTCCAGCATCAGACGATTGAATTCAACACCTTGGGTCATGGACTTCTTCTCTCCGGCGGCCGCATTTTTTTGACGCTCATGCAGCGAATGGGCTGGAACTAGCAACAAGAGTGCCAGCCCTGCATGCGACCTTTAAAACTGGTTTCAGCCGTACAGGCTGGCTTCGACGTCGAACCCCGCATCACGCATCTGCGCAAGCTTGTAGCGCAGTGTCCGCGGGCTGATACCCAAGCGCTCGGCGGCTTCCTTGCGGCGGCCACGCTCGGCGCGCAGGGTGTCGATGATCATCTGGAACTCATGGCGACGCATGTCATCGCCCAGCCCCCCGGATTCGGCAGGTACCTCGCTCACGGCCACCGCAGGTACCGACAAGGCAATGGCACCGGCCAGACAGAAATCCGCCGCCTCGATCACCCCACCCTGCTGCAGGATCAAGGCGCGCTGCAAAGCGTTGTCCAGCTCGCGCACATTACCCGGCCACGGATGCCCTTGCAGACAGGCGCGCGCTTCGGCGGACAGCCGTACCGGAGCGTGCTTCATCTTGGCTACATGGCGCGCCAGCAGGCGCTCGGCCAGCGGCAGAATGTCGGCGCTGCGCTCGCGCAGCGGGCGCCAGGCGAGCGGGAACACCGACAGGCGATAGTAGAGGTCCTCACGGAAGCGCCCGGCGGCGACCTCCTCGGCCAAGTCTCGGTTGGTGGTCGCCAGCACGCGGATGTCCAGGGCGATCGGCTTGCGCCCACCCACCCGCTCCACCTCACGCTCCTGCAGCACGCGCAGAAGCTTGGCCTGCAAGCCCAGGGGCATTTCGGAAATCTCATCGAGCAACAAAGTGCCGCCATCGGCCTGCTCGAACTTGCCGGCCTGGGCGGCAATGGCCCCCGTGAAGGCGCCTTTCTCATGGCCGAACAACGTGGCTTCGAGCATGTTGTCGGGAATGGCTGCGCAATTGATCGCCACGAAGGGCTGCGCCGCGCGCGGCGATTGCTGATGGATATAGCGCGCCAGCACTTCCTTGCCGGTCCCGGACTCGCCGGAAATCAGCACGGTCGAATCACTGCGCGCCACGCGCGCGGCCAGCTCCAGCAATTGCCGGCTGGCAGGCTCACAGGCGACCGGGCCCTCTTCATCGGCACCGCCCACGCGCCCGGCGGCATGACGCTCCACCAGGCTCAGCAGCGCCTTGGGCTCGAACGGCTTGACCAGGTAATCGACAGCGCCCTGGCGCATGGCCTGCACGGCACGCTCCACCGCGGCGTGGGCAGTCATCAGCAACACCGGCAATTGAGGATGCTGGGTACGCAGCTGAGCCAGCAACTGGTGCCCATCCATGCCCGGCATGTTCACATCGCTGACCACCAGGCTGAAGGACTCGCCAGCCACTGCCTCGAGCGCCTCCTCGCCGCTGCCCACCGCACGGTAGACGAAACCGCCGATTTCCAGGGTATCGCCCAAGGCCTGGCGTAGCACACGATCGTCCTCGACCAGCAACACCTTGATCGTCATCACGCCTCCCCCATCGCCGGCCCGCCGATCAACGGCAGCACCACGTCCACACACGTTCCTCGGCCGACCTTCGAGCGCAGCCGCAGACTACCCTGGTGCGCCCGCACGACAGCCTTGACCACCGCCAACCCCAAGCCGGTGCCGGTGGACTTGGTAGTCAGGAAGGGCTCGCCCAAGCGCGCTAGCAGCTCGGCCTCGATGCCACAGCCGGCATCGCTGATGCACAAGTGCAGGGCCTGATCGCGCCGGTACAGGTGCACCTTCAGGCGCGCCGGCCCGGTGCTGGCTTGCAAGGCGTTTTCGATCAGATTGAGCAAGGCGCCCACCAAGGTGTCGCGATTGCACAGCAGCTCACCGAGATGGCTGTCGCATTGCCAGCGCACGCTATGGCCTTGGACATGGGTTTGGGCTGCCTGCTGCAACGCCTGGAACAAAGCCTTGGGGCTCATGCGGTCGCCCAGCGGCAGCTCGCCGCGAGCGAACACCAGCATGTCACGGACCTGATGCTCCAGCTCGTGCAGGCGCTCCTTGAGGCTGCCGGCGAAGCGCTGGCGGGTTTCTTTGGGCAATTCTTTTTCTGCGTCGGCCAAATGGCCGGCATAGAGCATCGCCGCCGACAATGGCGTGCGGATCTGATGGGCGAGTGAAGCGACCATGCGCCCCAGCGACGACAACCGTTCATGGCGGGCCAGTTGATCTTGCAGGCGGCGGGTTTCGGTCAGGTCGTTGAGCAGCACCAGTTGCCCGGGCTCGGCATCGAGCGAGCGCGTGGCGATGGACAGCCGCCGGCCGTCACGCAACGAGATTTCATGGCCGTCATCCTTGCGCGGGGCGAAGCTGCGGGCGATCACTTGGCGCCAGAGCTCACCGACCAACGGCTCGCCCAGCAACTCGCATGCCGCCGGGTTGGCCTCGCGCACATACCCCTGATCGTCGATGACGATCACCCCGCCGGGCAGCAGGTCGAGCAGGTTCTGCAAACGATTGGCCAGGCGCTCTTTTTCATCCAGCTCGGCCATGCGCTGAGCACTGACCACGGCCAGTTCACCCTTGAGCTGGCTGACCCGAGCTTCGAGCAGGCTGTAGGACTCACTGAGCTGATCAGAAACCTGATTGAACAGGGCGAACGCCTGCTCCAGGCCCTGACGGCTTTCCTGCTCGACCGAGGTGCGGCCGTGCGCGTCGGGGGTTCGGGAGATGTGGGCGACCTGGGGCATCATGCTCTCTCGCGTGGCTGACCGTCATAAAAACGGTGTGTTGCCAGCGGTGTAGCAATAGCCGTGCCGGGTATAAGGAAATGCCGCGACCTTCATCGCAAGGCGGCGTTGCACCACCCGGCTGCAGAGGGCTTGCCGGCGCGAAGGCTGCAAAGCAGCCCCGCTTGTAGAAAGCAGAAGGCGTCAACCTTCTGCCTGATCGTCACCTTCTCGACGGCTCATGCCGTACTTGCGCATCTTTTCCACCAGCGTGGTGCGGCGGATACGCAAGCGCTCGGCGGCTCGCGCGACGATACCGTTGGCGTCGTCCAATGCCTGCTGGATCAGGCCCTGCTCGAGGTTGCCCAGATAATCCTTCAGGTCCAACCCTTCTGGCGGGAGCATGGTGCTGCCGGAGAAGCTTGGCGCGTGACCGTTGATCGCCGCACGTTCTTCCAGATCGCTGCGCAGGCTGTCGACCATCTGCTCGTCTTCGTCATCGACGTAACGGAATTTCTTTGGCAACTCGGAAACCCCGATCACCCCGTACGGATGCATGATCGCCATGCGCTCGACCAGATTGGCCAGCTCACGGACGTTCCCCGGCCAACCGTGACGGCACAGGGACATGATCGATGCTGAGTTGAAACGGATCGAGCCGCGCTTCTCGTGCTCCATGCGCGAGATCAGCTCGTTCATCAACAGCGGAATATCCTCGACTCGCTCACGCAGCGGCGCCATTTCGATGGGGAAGACATTCAAGCGGTAGTACAGGTCTTCGCGGAAGGTCCCTTCCTCGATCATGGTCTCGAGGTTCTTGTGGGTCGCGGCAATGATGCGTACGTCAATGCTCTGGGTCTTGTTGCTACCGACCCGCTCGAAGGTGCGCTCTTGCAGCACACGCAGCAGCTTGACCTGCATCGGCAGCGGCATGTCGCCGATCTCGTCGAGGAACAAGGTCCCGCCGTTGGCCAGCTCGAAACGCCCGGCGCGGCTGGTGATGGCCCCGGTGAAGGCGCCCTTCTCATGCCCGAACAACTCGCTCTCGAGCAATTCGGCCGGAATCGCCCCGCAGTTGACCGGCACGAACGGCGCTTCGCGGCGTTTGGAGTGGTAGTGCAGGTTGCGCGCCACCACCTCCTTGCCAGTGCCGGACTCACCGAGAATCAGCACGCTGGCATCGGTATCGGCCACTTGCTGCATCATCTGGCGCACATGCTGGATGGCACGGCTGGTGCCGACCAGGCTGCGGAACAGATTGGGTTCGCGCTGGCGGCCGCGCTCGCGGGCCTGGTCGTACATTTCACGATAGACCTGGGCACGGTGCAGCGAATCGAGCAACTGGCTGTAGCTCGGCGGCATTTCGAGATTGAACAGAACGCGACGGCGTAGGTCTTCCGGGAAGTCCGCAGAAGAAATTTCACCTAAAAGCAGAACCGGAAGGAACTCATCCCATGCAGCCACTGTCTTAAGCAGCCCAAGGACACCCGCCGGAGCATTCACGGTCCCGATCAGTACGCACAGCACATCGCGACTCGACGACAAAGAAGCAACCGCCTGCTGCCAATCATGGCTGGAGCAGGAGAGGTTTTCTTCGCCTAGAAAATTCAGGACCACCGCCAGATCGCGGCGGCGTTCGCTGTCGTCATCGATCAGGAGGATCTTGGTTTCACGCCACATGCGTTAGCAACTTCCCTAGTCATTTCGACGCCCGCAGGCGTGCTCGACATCATTCCGACTGAATGATCAGTGCTCGGACGTCTGATTTTGCGAAAACAGTCACTAGTTAAGTCAAAAAAACGCACACAGTCAAATTAATGGCGCGCGATTTTTTGCACCCCTCCAGCGTCAACTGAAGAGATGGTATACCTTTGCGGCATTTTTCGCCTGACGAATCTGCGTCATCTCGTCGACTATCGATTGACGTTCGCCACTTGCAATATCAATAAGTTGCCGATAAACGCCAAGCAACTGCTCTAGGCTGCCCTTTACCGCATCTTCGTTGAGCGAGGCCTCAGCCAGCACGTCGTCGACGCAAATTCGGCACTCCAGGTCGAGCTCGCCGATCGCATCCCAATCACGACTATCCAATGCCGCCAGCAGCGCCTCACGGGTCTGCTCGATACGCTCGATCACCTCGCTCATTGCAACCTCTCCCGAATCAGTCTGCCGGCTGCTGATCGCCGATCGCGTCCCAGCCTTCCTTGACCGTGATGAGCAGACGCGCCACCTCATCAATGATCGCCGGATCGTTCTTGACGTTGGCTTCGACCAGGCGACGGCTCATGTAGCTGTACAGGTTGTCCAGATCGGTGAGGCTGTCGGCATGGTTTTCAAGGTCCAAACCTTCGCGCAACCCGCCGATGATGTCGATGGCCTTGCCGATCAGAATGCCGCGCTGAGGGACGTCGTTGCGCGCCATGGCGCCCTTGGCCTGGGCAAGACGATCGAGACCACCCTGCATGAGCATTTGTACCAGACGGTGCGGACTGGCCACGGAGGTCTGCGCCACACCATTGACTTTCTGGTATTGCCGGAGGGCCAACATCGGGTTCATGGATCTACCTCGTTGCAGCGAAAAAGGTTGCGTATACCTGTGTATCGTCGCGGCGTCAAAGAACTTTAGCTATAAAGCCAAAAGCCCGGGGCATCCTGCAGACGCCGCCGGGCTTTTTAGTGTCCGCCTGAAAGGATCAGGACTTCTTGGCCTGGGCGTTGATCGCTTCGAAGATCGAGGTGATCTGGTCGGCCTGGGCTTTCATCTTGCCCAAGGCGGTGTCCAGGGCGACGAATTTCTTGGTCAGGGACTCGGTCAAGGACTCAGTACGACGATCCAATGCAGCCTGCTGGTCGCTGAGATTCTTGGCAGCCTGGTCGAGGTTAGATTTTCGAGTTGCCAAGCTACCGTCCGTAGCGTTGTATGGGTCGATTGCCTTGTTCATCCGCTCGAAAATGCCATTGGTGCCAGTGAACAGCTCCTGCACTTCCGGACCGAGCTTCTTTTCATCCATTGCAGCGGTGAATTTGACGCTATTGAACTCGAGCGTACCATCTCTCTGGGTGTTGACCCCCAATTGACCCAAGGTGGTGAGCTTGTCGCCCGCCCCCACTTCGGCTAATACCTTACGCATATCCGCAAGCAAGGAGCGCGTGGTTGGGTCGTTGGTTAGCGGACCAAGCGACTTTACCGTGCCATCGGAATTCTTGGTCGGCGACGTCAGGTCGGAAATCGCCTTTTGCAAGGTGTTATAGGCATCGACAAAGCTCTGGACCGACTTCTTCAAACCATCGTTATCGGCCGCGACCGTCAGCTTGGTTGGCGTGGAATTACCAGCGCCATCCTTAGCACTGACACCCGTAAGCTCCAAGGTCAGACCGCTGACAACCCCTTCAACTTTGTTCGACGCGCTCTTCACGCTCAAACCGTCGATGGTCAGCTCCGCATCCTGCGCCTTGGCTGAGATGAAGCCTGCACCGGCGCCCGACATTTGTGTGCTGCCATCGATAACGAGCTCGGGAATACCGGAAACGGAAATATCGGTGTTCGCGCCGGTGGTGGTAGAGCTCAGTACCAACCTGGAACCACCGGTCTCGTTGATGATGTTGGCGGTAATGCCGCTCGCGCCCAGCTCTTTGTTGATCTGATCACGAACGCTTTGCAACGTGGCCCCGCTGGCGATGTCGAGATTGTAGGTCTTGCTATTACCCTGACTTATGACCATCTGACCGGCTGTGATGGGCGTACTGGCACCGCCCGCCTGCCGCGCACTGGCAACCTTCGAGCCAGTCGCAAGCTGATTCACTACGATATCGTAACTACCGGCCACCGCGTTATTGCTCGACGCAATCTTGACCACCGACTCGTTCGCCGATTTGGCAGAGTAGGCGTTGAAGGAGGGAGCATTGCTGTCATTGAGCTTCTTCATGGCGTCCTGGAACGCCGTGAGCGCACTGCGCAGCGAGCCAATACCCGAGATCATCGCGCTGTTGTTGCTAGTCTGCCGGGCGATCTGCGCTTGCTTGGCGGCAGTATCAGCGCCCACTAGCGCCTTGACCATCGCTCCAATATCGAGACCAGAACCCAAACCTACGCTGGATGTAATTGGGCTTGCCATGCTGTTGTCCCTCTCATCAACGCGTCAATCCTACTCCGCAGGACCAACATGATTCACATCATTTGCTCGCCGCCGGTCAAACCTTGGCGTCGAACAGAACACTTTTGACATCGCTCAGACTATGGGCGATTCGCAGGGCCTCTTCCGAGGGAATCTGACGGATCAGCTCACCACTGTCGCTGGCAATGACCTTGACCACGATTTTGCCCGATTCCTCGTCAGTAGAGAATTCCAGGTTACGTCGGGTTTCTTTCAAGAACTTTTCGATTTCCGCGACGGCACTTTTCACATCGTCAACGCCCTGCACTTTGACCGGGTCGTCCTTTTTAACGCCATCGAATACGTCTGTCGACCGAACCACCTGTTTTTCGGAAACCTGCTCGGCTTGGTGCGTAGCCTGATAGGACAGGTTCAGCTTGACGCTCATGTCCATCTTAACCACCTCACAATGAAAAGGCGGGGAAGCGCCTATGCACCCCCCCGCCGACAACTGTCAGGCAGATTAGCCCAGCAGCTTCAGAACTGCCGACGGCAGCTGGTTGGCCTGAGCCAGAACCGAAGTCGACGCTTGCTGCAGGGTCTGCTGCTTGGTCAGCTGGGCAGTTTCAGCAGCGAAGTCGGTGTCCTGTACGCGGCCACGAGCAGCTTCGGCGTTCTCGTTGATGTTCTGCAGGTTGTTGATGGTGCTGGTCAGACGGTTCTGAGCGGCACCCAGATCGGCACGGGTGGTACCAATGGTCTGCAGAGCGCTATCGATAGCCGACATGGCGGAAGCGAAGTTGGTTTCGGCAGTCGAGCTATCTGCACCAGCGATGGTCTTGCCAGCCAGAGCCGACAGGCCACCAGTGGTGCTCATGGAAGAGCTCAGGGTAATGGTGATCTGGTTGTTGCTGTTAGCTTCGGAGCCAACCTGGAAGACCATCGAGCCACCGGTACCGTCCAGCAGGTTCTTGCCGTTCAGCTGGGTGCTGTTGGCGATACGGTCGATTTCTTCCAGCATCTTCTGGAACTCGCCGTTCAGTGCGTCACGGTTGGTGGAGCTGTTGGAGTCGTTACGCGACTGCAGGGCCAGTTCACGCATACGCTGCAGGATGTTGGTCTGCTCTTGCATCGCGCCTTCAGCGGTTTGGGCGATGGAGATACCGTCGTTGGCGTTCTTGATAGCCATGGTCTGACCGCGGATCTGCGAGGTCATTTTGGTCGCGATCTGCAGGCCAGCAGCGTCGTCTTTGGCGCTGTTGATTTTCAGGCCGGAGGACAGACGGCTCATCGAGGTGGCCAGCGCGTCGGAAGCACGATTCAGGTTCTTCTGAACGCCCAGGGAGGTAGTGTTGGTATTTACAGTCAAAGCCATGACGAATTCCTCGTTGGTTGGGTACTACGGCTTCCGGCCTTGGCATTCGCCCGGGGGTGGCACAGAGAACCTTCGTAATAGTTATCGTCGTCAGGGCTCGTTGCTTTAGCTTTTTTTCGAAAAAATTGCTGGCACCCTGCCAGCCCAATGAAATCAATAACTTGACGTCAATATACGGGCGCGAAGCATCACCTTCGCGCCTCCATCCGTCAGCCAGAAGACGGTTTACCCTCTGCCAAGCTCCGAACAAGACTGACGCCCCCCTTGCATTGAGCAGGACCTTGGCCCTACCCATGCAGCATCAAGGGCTGCCCTTCAGATCGAGTAGCTCAAATACCATTGCACTCAGAGGCGTTGCAGCACGTAGCTATTCTCATAGCCCGGTATCGAGCCGAGTATGTTGAACCCTTTGAAATAGCCGCCTGCCCTGAGCAAATCGACCGCCGGACCGACTTCAGGAGAGCTACGAAAATCACGATAGTCATCGAATACGACAAACCCGCCAGGAACCACGCTCGGTGCGTACAGCAGGAAATCCAACAGCACATTGCGACCAGCGTGCCCACCATCGATATGTAGCAGAGCTACGCGGGGCGACAGTGCATGAAAACGCTCCGCGCATAACTCCGAGTAGCCTCTCAAAATGCAGGCATTCGGTAGCAACAAATCCTTGTAGTGAGAAAACTCCTGGAACTGATTGGGCAGCTCGAACGGGTCGATTCCGATAATACGACGCGAGCGATTGAAGACTTCATTCATCAGCACCAAGGATTTGCCTTTCCAGACACCAATCTCGACCACATCACCAGGCACGTCCTCGAGCATCAGGGCTAAATAACCCAGAAGGCGAACCTGATCATGGAAGGAAAGCTCGCGGCGCTGCATGGCGCTTTCTGGCGGCAGAGTTGCTTGGGCCTGCTCAAAGTGGTGACCTATCAGCTCCCACACTTGAGCCATGCTCTGGTTCAGTTCGGGCGAACTGATGAATTCCTTAATTTCCTGAAGCGTAGTCATCTCAACCCTGCTCATAATTTGGAGGCCAACTGGCACCTGCCCTGGCGGGCAAGCAGATCAATGCATGAAGCTGCACAACACAATACTGTATAGAGAGGACATACGGCCCCTCAAGCTGTAATAGCCTCGTGCCACATCGCGATCAACGATAGAAATTAAAACGCCGCCCAGAAAATGGCGGCGCTCTTTACTACAATGCGAAAATGCTTAGTCACGACGCTCGATTATCGCTGATCCCCAGGACAGCCCCACACCAAAGCCACTAAGGGCAACCCGCCTGCACCGTGAGCCGAGCACGTGCTTCTCCAGCAGCAACGGAATGCTAGACGACACCGTATTACCTGTTTCGACCATGTCCTTGACGAACTTCGCCCGGTACTCGCCCTCCTCGAAACGCAAGGAGACAGCATCCACGATCGCCGCGCTTCCTTGGTGCAGGCAGTACAGGTCGATATCATCGGCGTGCAACTGACTTGCCTCAAGCAACTGCTTCAAGTGTGCAGGCACTTTGACCAAAGCAAAGTTGTAAACCTGCCGGCCATTCATGAAGAACTTGCCGCCGGTGGTACGCAGGTGTTCGGCGCCCGCTCCATCACTTCCAAACAGCGACCTTCCCAACTGCCATTCGGCGTCCTCCCCCATCCACGTGGCCGTGGCGGCATCGCCAAACAACATCGTGGTGTTGCGATCCTCTGGATCGACGATCTTCGAATAGGGGTCGGCGGTGATCAGTAGGCCGTTTTTCAGGCCTGCGGCCTCCATGAAGCCCTTCATCGCGTACAACCCGTATACATAGCCCGAGCACCCCAACGAAACATCGAAAGCCGCGACATGCGTCGACAAGCCTAACTTGTGTTGGACGATAGCGGCCGTGTGGGGCAGGCCTTCGGCATCACCGTTCTGGGTTACAACGATTACTGCGTCGATGGAAGCCGGGTCCAACGAGGGATTAATCGCGAACAACGCCTTGGCCGCTTCGACGCACAGGTCGGAGGTTTCCTGGCCGGCCTCCTTTCGCGGCAAAAAAGTCGAGCCGATCTTACCGAAGATAAAATCTTGATCCTTACCGAATTTCGCACCTTGGGCGTAGTTGTCAACGCCTTCGACAGGTACGTAACTGGCGATGCTTTTGATGCCAATCATTGTGGCTTCCCGATGGAAATGGCGAAAAATCGCGGGCACAGGGGCCGAAGCCACACGCCTTGCACGTCACACCGATGTGGCTGCCCGCTAACTCAATAGATTAGAGATGCACGTTTCGACTGCCAAGTCACTGTTGCGACAAATACGCGCCCTCACTTGCAACAATGGCCCGTAGCCACTTCCAAGGAAAGGGCACGGACCATGCTGCAAAGCCTCATCGCAGTGACTTCGCGGGCCACATCAGCCCGGCAGCCAAGCCTCGCGCCAGCGCTGCAGGTGTTCACCACCAAGCATCCAGTCGCGCTTCACGCGTGCCCGCAATTCATCACCCATACGAGCAGTAGCATCCAAATCGCTCAGGTGCATGCGAATCGCTCCCAGCCAATCCTCGAAGTTATTTCGTACCCTGGTAACAGGCAGATCGCCCCCATAGCATGCCAAGTCGCTGCAAACCACCGGAAAACCGCAGGCCCCATACTCCAACAACCGCAGATTGCTCTTGCATTCATTGACCAGGGTCTGTTCCCTGGGCGCCAGAGCCAAGTCGAGGTCAAGTCGCGCAAGCGTAGTCGCATAGTCATCGATCGCGACGATCGCGTGACACTCATTAATGTAGGGTCGCAATACATCCGGACACATGCCGAAGTAAACCCATTCCACCTCGCCGCTCAGCGACTTGACGATCTCGATCATCAATTGTGGGTCACTGTCATGGCCGCGACCTCCAACCCAACCAACCCGCGGTCTGGCAGAACGGCGGCGACGACTCGCAAGATCAGCCCACAAGCGAGGATCAAGCCGGTTGTGCACCACTCGGATGTTATGGTGCAACCCCGTTAATGTCTCTGCCAGTGCTTCGGTAGAAACCACGAGGCGATCTGAATAGGCCAATGCCGACCGACCGTCATTACCCTGCGACAAACTCAGGAGACGCTCATCCATGTCGTACACCTTGAACGCTCGAGAGAATGCCTGCATACGGCGCATCCGCTCGAGTTGCACCTCATTGATTTGAGGCTGCAACACGATGCTGTCCGGCGCAAAACGCTCCAGCTCAGTCAGCGACAATTGCGTATGGATCAACGTGCCATCGATCAGCCCTTCGCTGTTGAGCTGCTCCAACGGCTGGATAATCCGATACTTCTCACTTCCCTGCTGATCCGCTGCATAGGCTAGTACCGTTGGGACGGGCTGCCACGACGATAGCGGTCGCCAACTCAGCTCGCTTTGGCCGAAGCTGAACTCATCGCCAGCGCCCAACGAAAGGTTAGGGTTGTATGACGGATCACGCGCCAGCAACGGCAGCCAGCGGGCATACAGGGCATCGGCTTGCTCAGCAGTGACAGCTGGTTCGGAAGCTTCGTTGATCAGCAGCGAGGCCCTCGGGGTCCATACATTGAGGTAACCCGCACTGTGCAGGCGCAGGCACAGGTCGACATCGGTCCATGGTGCCAGCTCCGGGCTTTCATCGAAGCCTCCTGCATCAAGGAACACCGAGGCCTTTGTCATCAGGCACTTGCCACTTATCGCAGCATGGTTCTGGTCAACCAGCAGACGGTGCAGGTAGCCTGCAGCCCCCATGGGTTGGCCCGTGAAGACCTGTCCGACCGTTCCATTGAGTCCCAAGACCAAACCGCCCTGACGTACGGTGCAATCACCCGCAAGCAGCTTGGCGCCCACCGCACCGACTTCCTGGCGGCAAGCATGGTTAACAAGTTGCAGCAACCAGTCGGGCTCCAGCACCGCAACGCCTGAATCCAACCAGAGCAGCAACTCGCCACGCGCTTGCCGCGCGGCCTGGTTGCGCACTTGCGCTTGCGACCACTGGGCAGGGAACCGCACCACGCGCAGAGACTCCGAGCCCAATTGCTCAAGACCTTCCAACCAGGCTTGAAGGGCCGGGTCATCGTCGCACTGGTCCAGCAACAACACCTCGTAGGCACGATAAGCCGTCTTCTCCAGAATGGTTTCCAAGCAGCGATGAGCCCGGGCCAACCCGCCCTGAGTCGACACCAGAATACTCACAAGCGCACCATCAGCTACACCATAGTCGAGCTCATAGTGGCCCGGCAGACGGCTTTCGACAGTCGCATCCTTGAATCCGCGGGCTTGCAGATGGCGATGAATAGCATGACGCTCATCCTCGCAATCACGCAGGACCGTGGGCGCTCGAATCAACAAGGGCTCACTGATGTGCCCCAAACCCTCAAAGCCTTTGTCTTCGATCATGCGCAGAATGAAATCCAATTCGAACGCTCGCCCTGCCTCACTGCGGAACCCCCCTAACGACAACCAGGCCTCACGATTAAATAACCAGTGGCTGGCCATCGTACTGGGCAAGCTGAGCAACATGTCCAGGTTCAAATCCGGGCGTAGTACCGGTTCCTGAGGCTTACCCTGCGAACCAACGACCTCATCTCCATAAACCGCACGCAAGCCCTGCGCGCCGAGCAAATCAAGTGCGGCGATCAGCAGACCACTGGCAGTGAATACGGTCCCCGCCTCCACCAGCATGAACCAGTCGAAACCACCTTCGCGCACCGCCTGCTCAATTCCCGGCAATGGATTTGTCCCCTCGATACGCACGTAGCGCAGCGCATTTTGAGAGACGCTCGCCCCAGGCAACACATACGGTGTCAACGCAACGACATTGAGGCCGGAATAGAGGTTGCACTCTTGGCTTAAGCTTTGCAGCGTTGACATCAGCCGGTCGGCACGCCCCTCACAGTCCAACACCAAAACCCCGAAGGTAGGCGCCGCCTGGGTCGAAAGGCGCTCGGCAATCAAACGTTGCTGTGCCTCGCTGGGGATTCGTTTCGCGAGCCATTGAGAAACACTCGTTGAAGTCGGCAACAACTGAACATTGCGCAACGCGGCTTTGATCTGCTCCGCGATAGGCCGGACATTCCCTCCAAGCTCCGCAATTTTTTCAGCGCAGACCGTACGGAAAACTTTCTCTCTCAGCACCTCGTATGCCGCGCGAATTTCATCGCTGTCCTTTTCGCACAGGCGGGCTTTCAATTCATTGAGCCGAAGGTAGTCATTGTCGACAGGCCTGTTAAGCGCTGCCAGTTTCAGAGGATCGTAGGCCAGTACCCGCCACTGCGATTCAGTGGCCAGTATCAAGGACACCAATCGCTCCATCACGAAAACCTTGCACTCGTAACCCTTCTCACCACGGTGCAGGGTGGCTTCGTTCAGCGCAGCGCCGTAGGGTGTTGGGCGCACTCCCGAGCGGGCCTGTTCCGCAGCATGGAAGATCGTTTCCGCTTTACTGAACCAGTGCCGCCAAAAGCGCGGTTTGGCAATAAAGAAGTTGCAGAACTGCGAACGACGGGCATCCATGACCAAGGTTTCAAGATTTACGCCTGGGCTCAACTGGCGCGCCATCTCCACAAATACGGGCCAAATGTTGGGGTGGCACGCAAACCCTTGAATGAACGTGTTTTCATAGAATGCGAGTTCGTCGAAAAACATCGGAAACAGCAACACATCGACATCGTCTGGTGCCGATTTTACAAACTCGAGCACCTGCCCTGAGTCGAGGCCAGTTTTTTGTTTGAAGCGAGGGGAAAGCACCCCATAGAACGCGTTCTCGTCCAGATCCTTATTCAACAATAGATTGCGAATTGGCCAATATTCCGCCCAGTCAGGCCGCTGACCACAGTTATCAAGCGGCGTGAAGCCCGGCTCCAGCATGGCGCGGGTCTCCGGGGAATAGAAGATCTGGTGAATGCGGGCGCCTCCCGCCGCTTTCGTAACCGCCTGAGTCATGAGCGCGTGCTGCTGCTCATACGCAAGCCGTGCGCCCTCCTCCCTGAACCGCTGGCGAAGCGGGAATAATTGCCACTCGTCCGGACTCCCCCCCAAAGGGCGATAACGCACCTGACCGTTCGGTTGCGGATGGTACAACCCCATTTCACGGATTTGCGAGGTGAATACGTGTATGTACTGGCGATACAGATCTTGTATATCGGACTGCTGTTGGCGCTGCTCGTCATGCCGGCGGAAGCAGGACAGAGGCTCGCACAAATACGCCAGGTGGCCATGTCGCAGAATATTGACATACATGGCAAGGTCGTTGATGGCACGGACCGTATGGCCATTGAGACAGGCAATGTGGGGTTTGATGTCGGCCAGATGCTCACGGCGGAACAGGACCGTACTGGGCTCGCCAATGAAGTTGATCGGCTCGTCGACCAGGTAAGCCGCTAGATCCGCCCCTTGAATCACGGCATCTTCGGCAAAAGGGCTGCAGGTGGCGAGGATATCCGCAGTCGGCACCCCAAGGGTATCGATCAATACACGTCGACTGGTGACTAGGCTGATGTCGGGGTTGGTTTGGAATACATCGACCATGCGCTCAATACAGTCAACCATCAAAATGTCGTCGTCATTCAAAATCTTGACGAACTCGCCACGGGCCTCGACCACGCACTGGGTGTAGTTCATCAACCCGCCCAACCCTGGGCGGTTGCGAATCACCCGGATTTCATGACGACCTCGAGACACATGCCGCCGCAGAATCTGCTGGACTGCATCGCTAGGACAATCATCACTGATCAAGATTTCCAGGCGCTCATAGCTCTGCGCCATCGCACTGAGCAAGGCGGCCTCGAAATGCCGTGGCTTGTAAGACGGAATAGCAATCGTAACCAGCGGGGTGAGACTCACGTGCTGCGCTCCCAATCAGAACGCGACTGCCGAGAAACTGTGCAGCCGCGTTCGTGTAAAACGTTGGCGTTAGGCTAGAAAGGCCACAAACCCATGATCATTCACCGAGTAAGCGATTTCATCTCGAATGAGCAGGTCCAAAGTGGCTTCCCATGAATTCAATACGAATTTGTCTTGGAATAACGTGCAGGGGCATCCTCAAGATCATGCCGTTGATGGCAGCCGCCAAAAAAGGTCCGGTGCTGTTCGATAAACCGCCGCCTGCGCGTCACTCTTCCTTTCCAGCAGCAAAAAACCGGCCAGAAAACCTCGACCCCTAGGTTTTCTGGCCGGTTTTTTGCTCGAGCCTCGTAATCATGCTTGAAGTGTCAAAAAACCAGCCATCGGCTAATGACTTCTGACATCTCGGCGAATCAGGCGAGGCTCACTTGATTACAGCGAAACCCGACATCGCGTCACCCGTCGCCATCCAGCTCTCGGTCCGACGCGGCAGCCATATGCTGGCGCAGGCCGAGGGCCTTCTGGCGCCGAGCAATGCGTTAGCGTCAGAAGGCCATGCTGAAGCTACAAGCGAATGCTTTCGTCATGACCAACATACCCGTCTAAGCGTCCAGTGTGATCCGGACCGCGCCGATTTTAGCGATCGGTGGCCATTGCCAGGACATAAACTATAAGGGAACACAATGGATTCTATTTATAAGAAGTTTCCATCCAATATGGCACCTGGCGATTTCTGGCGCCAAATCAAGCGCACAGTTAATGGCGAGCCTGTCTCGGACGAACAAATCTCCATGATTGTCTCGACCATCCGCGACACATTGCAGCTCGCTCCGGATGACCAATTATTGGATTTGGCATGTGGTAACGGTGCGCTATCACAGTACTTCTTCGACGATTGTCACAGTTTCTTGGGCGTGGACATATCCGAGATCCTAATAGACGTGGCCAAGCGTTACTTTGAACAACCAAATCGCAAATTCGTACTTAAGGATGTTGGGGAATATATTGTATCCGAGCCCTGTCCTCAGCGATTTACCAAAGTATTGTGCTATGGCAGTTTCTCCTACTTCCCCGAGCTTACTGCGCGCCAAGTTCTGACTCGTTTGAACCGAGAATTCGTCAACGTAGATCGTGTTTTTATCGGCAACCTCCCGGATTTGGAGCTGCATGAAGCGTTCTATACAGATGGCAAGTCTCATGATCACGAGCTGAAGATGGCTGACTCTTTGATTGGCATATGGCGAAGCCCTTCCGAGTTCGAGGCCTTAGCTGAAGATTGTGGCTGGCGATGCTCAATTCAACGGATGCCCCGTGAATTTTATGCTGGGCACTATCGGTATGATGTACTACTGGCTCGTGACAGGGCATGACAATTGAAAAAAGTTAAGCACACCCCCGCGGACTTGGCCCTGTTCGGAGCAAGCCCTCTGTTTGATACTCCACGTTCGACCTCCAGCTTGGTTGCTCCAGACTTTGATCGTTTTCTAAGGTACTCTCGGATCTTCTATGAGGCGCAGCAATACACTAACAACGGTCCAGTCGTGCAGATGCTTGAGCAGCGATTGGCGGACTTCCACCAAACCCGGTATTGCATCACGTTCTGCAGTGGATTCTGGGCGCTGGTTTTGACCATTCGCGCACTGGCAATGCCTGGACGAAAAGAATTGCTCATGCCCTCGTTGACCTACCGCCGTATGGCCGATGTAGCAGCGTGGGCAGGATTGACACCCCGCTTTTGCGATGTTGAAACCGATACGTTGGCCATCAGTGCGCGGATGGCACGCCCACATGTCAACGACGACACGGCGCTTATACTTGGGGTACACCCGATCGTAAACTGCTGTGATGTGATATCGCTTGAACAACTTTCCCTAGAGACTGGAGTGCCACTGTTCATCGATGCTGTCGAGTCTGTCTATGAAACCTTCAATGGCAGGAAAGTGGGCAGCTTCGGCGTGGCAGAGTGTTTCTCTTTGCATGCCAGTAAACTGCTGAATGGTTTTGAAGGAGGCTACGTCACCACCAACAACGCCGAGTTGGCGCAACGATTACTGGCCATGCGTGGTTTCGGATTCTATACCCCAGACAATGTCGTCGAGCTTGGCATGAACGCCAAACTCAATGAGGTGCATGCCGCCATGGCCCTAGCAGGGCTTGACGAATTGGACCAAGAGGTAGCGGATAATTGCCAGCGCTATAGGATCTATCAACGAGAACTGGAAGGACTTGCCGGGGTTCGTATGGTGGCCTTCGAGGAGACCGAACGCTGCGGATTCAAAAATATCTTAATCGAACTGCTTGATGACTGGCCTCTACCGCGTGAGTTGACCCTACGTTTACTCAATGCCGAACAGATACTGGCCAGAGCCTATTACTCCCCTCCACTGCACATGAAATCTTACGGTTATCCTGTTTTGGCAGGCCCCTTGCCACAGACTGAATACCTCGCGGAGCGCTACCTACTGCTCCCGTGCGGCCATTTCGTAAATGAAGATGACATTGTCAAAGTGTGTCGTTTAATGCGCTTTGTCGCTGAGCAAGCCGAGCCTATTCAAGAGATGCTGACTGTATGAATAACCACAAGCTTGCCATGCTGGGCGGTCAGCCCGCTTTTACGAAGCCTCTGCCTGTGGGCCAACTCTACTTCCCGGACTGGGACGATTATGTAGAAGCCATGCGCGGGATTTTTCAACGCCAGTACTACACAAATCAGGGTCCACTAGTACAGCAGCTGGAAGCTGAGCTACAGCAGCGTCTGGGTGTTCGTCATGTCATCTGCGTGGCTAATGCCACCATCGGCTTGATGATGGCAGCCGACGCACTGGCGCTAAAGGGAAAGGTCATTACGCCTGCCTATACCTTTATTGCAACAGCGCAGTCGCTGACGTGGTCTGGCGTGGAGCCGCTGTTCTGTGATGTCGATCCTCTCACCCACCAGATTGATCCGACTCACGTCGAGCGCTTGATCAATGATGAGGACGTCAGTGCGGTTCTGGCTGTCAATCTGTGGGGGGATGTGTGTGATCAGCAGGCTCTACTTGAGCTTTGTGAACGGCGAAGCATTGGCTTGTACTTTGATTCAGCTCATGCTTTTGGCTGCGAGGTTCAAGGGGTGCCAGTGGGAGGGACGGGCGAACTCGAGGTCTTCTCCTTCCATGCCACAAAAGTATTCAGTGCCGCAGAGGGCGGCTGCCTTTGTACCAACAATGACGAACTCGCGGCACGCTTGCGCAACATTCGTAGCAGCTATGGCGCTGGGCATCCAGTGCCGGTCAGTCGTACAGCCAATGGACGTATGTCAGAAGCCCAGGCCGCCATCGCCTTGTTGAGCCTGAATAAATTTCCGCAGATACTCCAGCGCAACCAGCAACTGTTTGAAGTCTATAGAACTGGTTTGTCTGATGTGCCGGGCATCCATTTGCTGCAACCTGAACGGGTCAGTCGAACCAATTACCAATATGTGGTTTGCGAGGTGGAGGCTACTATCTTTGGCTTGACGCGAGATGAACTGCAGAGAGTGTTGCACGCCGAGAATGTGCTGGCCAGACGGTACTTCTCACCAGGTGTGCACCATTGCCCTCCCTACAAGAATGCGGAGATACAACCGGACTTACCGGTAACCGATGCTCTGTGCCAGCGAACCCTGCAACTGCCTATCGGACAGACCCTCGATGTGTACGGCGCAGAGCGCATCGTTGATGTGATTTGCCAAGCCCATCACCAGGCGCAGAAACTGGCCGAAATTTTGAGGAGGTGAGTATGAGACTGGGAATCATGCAACCTTATTTTTTTCCTTATCTAGGGCATTTTGCGCTGATTGCCCATACCGACCAGTGGATAGTGTTCGATGTCACACAGTACACACCGCGCTCATGGATGAATCGTAACCGGGTACTGCATCCACAAAATGGCTGGAACTACATCAGCGCTCCCTTGATAACCTCGTCGACCACGCTGCTGACTCATGAAGTGCACGTCAACGATCTCACGGCTACCCAGCGTAGTGTATCGGGAAAACTCAGTCACTATCGTCGCAGGGCGCCCTATTACGAAACGGTTATGGATCTTGTTTCGCAGGCATTTGCACGTGCCAAAGATAATTCATTAGTGCAACTCAATATCGCAGGGCTAGCCTCAGTGTGCGAATATCTCGGGCTGCCCTTTAACTATCGAGTATGCTCGGAGCTGGGATTAGACTTACATTCAGTCAGCAAGCCGGGCGGGTGGGCGCCAGAAATCTGTCGACAGCTGGGCGCCGGGGCCTATCTCAATCCCGTCAATGGACGTGCACTATTTGATACTCAGGATTTTGCCCAGCTGGATATCCAGCTAGAATTCATGCAATTTTCTAACGTCCAATATGACACCAGTCCTTATGTCTTCGAGCCAGGTCTGTCGATTCTGGATGTCATGATGTGGAATGCGCCTGAGCGGATCGTGCAGCTACTCAACAGCCACGCCCAGATCACGCAATAAAATGTCTTTTTGCCACGCGCTTGCTCGACGCAGCGACTTGTCATCAACTCGTCAACCAACGTCAGGTTCAAGGTTGTCCAGCCCCAGCATCTGTCTGAAATGTATCCGCACTCGACCCTACTGCTGCGTTGAAACCGACCCGGTATGTCATGCACTTCAGTACGCTGGGCTTCCTAGCTCCGTTTCACTCCTATTTAGCGTTCGCGCGAATACATTTCATAAAGCTCTAGACTTCGCAATATTTAAGCCGATAACGATAAAGATTTTCACGCCAGGCTGGCGAACCGAATGCACCACCACTTTCATGAACCACGCTCAGCGGCCAAGTCCCCATGCTCAGACCGTTGCGTTCGGCCTGCCGACAAAAGTCCATGTCGTAGAAGTGGAACGGGAACTGCTCGTCAAAACGCACGCCGGCTTGCTGCAGACGATCGCTGTCTGCGGCCAGGAATAACCCATCGAGCAACTTGCACGGCTGCGGCGCGGGCCCGAAATTCGAGATCGCACAAGGGAAACCCTTGCCATGCCCTACTCGACCCGTGAGGTTGCTGCGCTCGTCCCAGGTGAAACGATCATCAACGAACAACCAGGCCACTTGCCCCGGAACGCGCCGAACGTTGCCAGCCAGACCAATGACATCAAAGGTGGCCAGCCCTTCGCGCAAGCGATCAGGCCAGAAGAAGTCGCACAGGTAGACATCATCATGCACGAACACGAGAATGGCCGGATTATCCCGGACTTCCTCAATGGCTTGGTTATAAATCGTTGAAAGCCCCTGGGTATTTTCGGCAAACAAACGGATCTCGACAGGGCAACTGTCATAATTGGACACAAGCGAGCGGCCCAGCGCGCTCTGCGTTGCAAAATCCTGCTTGGAAAGACGGGTGCCGCAAACGATTCGAATAGGTTTCATATAGGCACTCTAACTGCCGGGTTAATTGAATGATCTAGGCCTCAGCCGAGTCGAGAATGCGTCAAAAGTCGTTCAACCATGCCAACCCGGTCTGCTCATCCCATTGCTCGTCATAGGCCCGTTCGCCGAAAGCCTGCGGCCAACGCTCGGCCAACGACTGCCCCGCGTCGGCATCGGTCAGCGGCACGCCGCGCACATGCGCCATCGGCGCCCAAACCACTGAAAGCCCTGCTTCACGCGTACGCAAGCACAAGTCGATATCCGCACCCGGTACCGCCTGCAATCCTTCGCATTGCTCGAACAGCGCTTTGCTTATCATCATGCAAGCGCCAGACACAGCGGCGCAGCCATGCGCTGCGTGCTGCCATTGCGCGCCAACACCCAGCCAAGGGGAATGAACCTGTGGGCCTTTGATCAATTGGTAACCAGCATGCGCTACCGTTGCATCTGCTGAATACAGGCCAGCCCCCACGACCCCGACTTCTGGGCGTTGAGCCTCGTTGAGCAAGCTTTCTAGCCATGCAGGAGCAATCACCTCACACTGCTCCGAAAGCAGTACCAGATATTCACCCTGTGCCTGACTGGCCGCCAGGTTCAGCAACGCGGTACGCGATGCACCCGGCTCGCCGGTCAACAGACGTACACGATTACTCAAGCGCTGCCCGACGCCGTTGTCGTCTCCTTGCTCTCGCCCGGCACAAGCCATCAGAACTTCGTAACGGGGGTAGCGTGTGCGTTGCAAGACGCTGGTCAGGCAGGCTTGCACGGATGCGGCGTTATCGCTGACCAGCAGGATGCTCACCAAAGGAGTCGTGCTATGCCGGAAGTCCACGTGCAACCCGGTATCGCCGCGGTCACTAACCAGAGCGTGATAACCCAGCTGTCCCAGGTGCCGTTCGAGCGCCTTGAGCGCTTGTGCGACTAATGCCTCGGGGGGGGTTATACCCAACACCAAGAAGTCGTCCAAGTGGCCCATGCAATTCATGCCATGTGTCTCTACCAGACGTAACAACAGGTCGAATTCCAGCGCGTGTGGGCAGGTTTCGCTATACCCTCCGATATCGAGCACAGCCTGACGACGCAACAGCCAGTGTCGCGACATCATCCCAGGTTGGGCACGGAGCAGATCCAAGTCTGCGCCTGGACGCACCACTGATCGCAGACGACCTTGCTCATCGCGTTGAACTTCGTTGGCACAAATGGCCTGACAGCCATGCGCCTGGCGCAACTCTTTCGAAAGGTGCAGCAGCCCCCCGGTCAGTAGTTGCTCACCCGCCTGCACCAACATCAACCATTCACTCGGCAACTGCCGCACGGCTTGGTTGAGATGGGCAACCCAATTGTCCGCCGTCACCTGAATGAAATGCAGAGTGTCTCGCACAGTGGTGATCACCGACGGTTTACCAGCCTTCAGTACCAATAACTTGAAATGTCTTATGCCACTGGCCAGCAGACTGTCGAAGGTAGTCTGCAGGGCCAAGTCGTCATCGTCCAGGTCGAGTACGACAAACGCAATCTGTGGTACGCCCTCGTTCATCAGATGTCTTAATACCTGCTGACGGGCTACCGAAGTTGGGGTTATCGCTTCGAGCATCTTCAGTACCTGGCCGGACGGCGTGACGGCCAATCCCTGCTCCAATCGCATGGACGGCACTTCGGCCAGACGCGACAGCCAGTCGGCAAGTTCCCGCACAGCATCCGCATCGCTGACTGGATCGAGTGAATCCACCAGACGCTGGCATACCTCGCGATTGAATAGGCCAAGACTCAGGGCTTGCCAATATCGTTGCAGAGCGCTCTGCGGCGTATCGTTCGGGTAGGTCTGCAACAGCTCTCGTTGGCGCACCCAGCCCCCCTCCAGCGCTCGGTACTGCCGCTCGCCAGCCGGCCAGGCATGGCAGAGGAACTCCAGGGCCGACAACTCGTGGAAAACTGCCATGTTGTAGTACGGCAGCTCGACGAATTGGTGCTGCTCGAACACTCGCGTGGGTTGATCGAGGACACTTGCCCAAGGCGAAGTGAACAGCAACGGCTCCTCAACCACTTCGTAGGTATTGCGGACAAAATCATTGAGCAAGGCGAAGTCGTCGCTGCATAGCTTCACCTGCGCCGCATCCCACTGACGCAGCACCCGCACCGTATGCGACAACTGTTCTTCACGGCGAACGGCAGACTGCGTGGTGGCAGGGTACTCGCATACCACATCAGTTTGCTCAAGACGTGCAACCCCCCCTTGCGCCAACAGCGCATAGGAGAGCGCCACCCGCCACCCAGCAAAATCCAGAGCCAGCGTATCGGGCAACATCGACAATGCAACCTGCAAGGCAGGCACTCGCACCACCGCACGCCAGGCTTGTTGCGCAGCAGTGCCATACTGCCTTACACGCGCCTGGGGACTATCCTCTGTCTTAGGCTTCACTGCCGAACCCAGCTTGTGATACGCCACCCGGGCATCACCGGCAACATAGCCCAGCGCATAACCTTGAGCCCCCAGCGCCTCGAAAGACTCCTGCAGGCAAGCGGCAGCGTTGTCCAAGGCGCAAGGCAACACAAAGTCGGCATCCAGTGTCAGGACGACAAAGGGGGTATCCACCCGTTGCAACACCTGGCCCAGGCGCTCGCAAAACAGCGCAGCGCTGCTGGCGCCCTGTATCGGCGCCAGTGCCAGGCACGGCACACCGGCGCGCTGGTAATAGTGCTGCGCCCGTTCACGATAATCGGCCTGCTCTTGACCGAGCAAGATGACCGTTACGTCACTGCGGGAGCCGTTGGCGGTTACGTTCATATAGCACCTGCTTCAAATTAGGGGTTCAGCGCTAGCTCTGTCATGCGCGGAAGATCAGTCTGCCAGCCAGGCATTGGCCCAATGCTGCACGTGGTGCGGTGTCAGTACATAGTCACGCAGCACGGCCTCGCGCAGGGCATCGCCTTGGCGATAGCTCGCCTGCGGGTCGGCAAGGTGCATGCGGATCGCCGCCAGCCATTGCTCAGTGGTGTTGTCCTTGACCCGGGTGCACGGCAAATAGCCTGCATATGCCTTGATATCCGTGCAGATCACCGGATAACCACACACTCCATACTCCAGAAGACGCAAGTTGCTCTTGCATTCGTTGAACAGGTTCTGCTCCAACGGCGCCAGCGCCAGATCCAAATTGAGACTGGCCAGCTTCTGCGGGTACTCCGCCATGGGTACGTTGGGGTAAAACTCTTTGATGTACGGCTGCAACATCGGTGGGCACATACCAAAGAACACCCAGTCAACTTGGTCGGCCAAGGCCTGGACGACTCCGAGCATCAGCTCCAGATCGCCCCGATGACTGGTTCCCCCCGCCCAACCGACTCGTGGCCTTGCGCTGGTCTGACGATCACTGCGCAGCCCATCCCACAGTGAGGCAGCCAACATATTGGGGACCACCCGAATATCGTGGTGGAAGCTCGAAAGCGCATCAGCCAGCGGCTCGGTGGATACGACCAGGCGATCGCACAAACCAATAGCCTTACCGAGCATTTCACGCACATTGCTGGGCTGGTTACGCGCATGGTCGTTTTTCTTCGGCGGGTCGATCGCATAATCGTCGAGCTCAAAGATCAAGCGCGTGTCACATACCTGCTTGAGTTCCGTCAAGCGCTTGATATCACTGGGTGAATAGCGGTACTGCATAATCAAGGCATCCGCTTTTTCCCGCGCCAGCTCGATCGGGTTTGGCATCTTGAACGTGAGGCGCCCTTGTATATAACTGGCACGCTCGAGCTCGCTGAACGGCTGAATGACCCGATAATGACCTACGCCCGAAGTATTGCGTGCCACCGCTAATACCGATGGCGCTGCCTTGGCGATGAAAGGGTCCCAACCGCCACGGACACCCGGCTCGAGATTGAAACTGATCAGATTCAGGCTCAGGTTATGGTTATAGGCCGGGTCGTTGGCCACCTTACTCAACCATCGCTCATAGAACGCCTGCTGGCCCTGCGCCTGTGCAGCCTCGTCTATCCCGACCGGCATCCGTGGAAGGACGCTAGCCAGTTTGGCGTAGGGGGTCCAGACCACCAGAAAGCCCTGCTCACGTGCCCGAAGGCACAGATCTGCATCGCTCCAGGCGTGGGGCATTGCTTGCACATCCAGGCCATGTAGTGCCTGAAACAGTTCACGCCGAACCAACAAACAGTCAAGGCTCAACGCGCTCCAGTTCTGCACCTGGTTCAGCCGGTCCAAGTCATTGCTCGAGGCCGCTGCCCTCCATTGGAATGGGTTACCCGCCGGTCCACGAAAACCGAGAACCAAAGCTCCGGAGGCGATCCCGCCATCCTGACCGAACAGCTTTGGCCCGACCACCCCAACCTCGGGACGCTGCGCGTGGAGCATCAATTCCTGCAACCACGGACCGTCGAATGCGATACAGCCCACATCGAGCAGTAGCAAGAATTCGCCACGTGCATACTCGCAAGCCTGGTTCAGGCTCGCCCCGCGACCTTGGGCCTGAACCTCTACCACCCTCAGCGAGGCACCGCCCAATGCCCCCATCGCATCTAACCAATCACGCACCTCGACCGGCTCACTTCCATTGGCGATTAGCAAGACCTCGTAGGCGTCGTAGCGAGTATGTTCAAACAGCGACTCCACGCAACGCTGCAAAGCGAGTACGTCATCACCAGCATGAATCAGGATTGAAACTCCCGCCGTATAAGCGTGTTGGTAGTGGATACGCGACATCATGCTGCCGGGAATGGCCTCCACCCGAGCCGCCACACCTAACCGCTGCAAGTGCGCTTCCACCACCACAGAAGCCTCGGCCTGGCATCGCGGGTCTGCCAACCAATCGCGGTAGGTGTACTGACTCTGCACCAGCAATTCAGCAATATGCTCCACCACGTGCACACCATGGCTTTCGACCATCCGCCAGAGAAGGTCGTGAGTACCCAGACGCGCAAACCGCTCATCGAATCCACCCAATTCCCGTACCGCGTCGCACTTGAACGCCAACTGGCGTCCAACATAGGGCTGGCTGCGCATCAAATCGAGGTTGAAATCTGGCTTGAACACTGGGTCGGAAGATACGCGCCCGTCGTATGCTCCCTCATCGGTATACAGACAGAGGCTGTCTGCACGCAACGCCATGCGCTCAGCCATGAGCAGCAAGGCCTGGGGGTGCAGCCGATCCCCCGCTTGCAGGAGAAAAACCCAGTCAGACTGCTCGTCATCGGCCAGAAGGGCATTGAGCACTGCTCCTTCTTGGGTGTGCGGTCTCAGGTACTCGACGCCTGATCGTGGCGAGCCTGAATCGGCTGCTCCCACAACGCAAATACGGCCAGCGGGAAAAGACTGGGTCGCCAGGCTATCCAGCGTTGAGCCCAACATAAGCTGATCAGAGCCCTCACCGAACACCACCACCAGAATACGTGGCCGATGTGGCCACTGCTCGATCCGCCTGGACAGCAGGCCCAACTGGCCTTCGGATAGGGTACGACACGCCAACCACTGCGAATACACCTCAGCGAAGCTGAGACTGTCGGTACCAACCTGCAGCTTGAAGTCATCCATCTGCTCGGCGAAAGCGCTGCGCAGGTTCATTTCTTCCCAAGCGTGCTCAGGGTCATTACCGAAGTCCTGCAACGGCAAATACCTTACCCAGCCTTTGGCCGGTGCAGATTCGCTTGTCCGTGCTTGCAATATTTGCAGCAGCCAGGTGGTTTCCACCTTGGACGCCTCGGTCATGGATACACGATGGCTCAAGCGCCCCGGATGTACCCTTTCCAGACTCAATATCTGGGCGAGGCTGCACAGGTGTCCTCGCCGCAACAAGCAAACGTAAAGCGCCATATCCACCCGTGCGCGGAAACCTCCCTCCTGCACCAGTGTCGCCAGGTACGCTTCGACCTGTGCCCGACGAAACAGAACATGGCTGATACCACCGAACAGATTGATCGCATTATCGGCCACGCAATCGAGCAGATCGGTTCCATGTAATACCGCGCTGCTGGATGAAATCAACCAGTTGAGCATACGCGAGGGCAGCAGCACATCATCTGCATCGCAAAGCAAGCGCTGGTTGCTCACCATGCTGACCGAGGCGTGATCGATCAGAACCTGGGCCTGCTGCGTGATGCATGTGGTCAACAGACTATCGTCGTCGCAAAGGAACTTGATCAGTTCGCCACGCGCCTGCGCCAGACACGCCAACAAATTATGGGCGTACCCCAGATTACTCGGGTTGCGAAGGTAGCGCAGCGGCACGGTGGTGGTCTTGGCGATCGCTTCGCATAACGCCTCGATGTCGCCATTGGCGCTATCGTCGCAGATGACTATTTCCAAATTCGGGTAGTCTTGGGCGATGGCACTGCTGAGAGCACCGTAGAAGAACTCACTGTTGAATGCCGGAATGGCAATAGTGACGAGAGGTTGTGCCTTCACGCGTGCTCACTCAGCGGGGTGACCGCTCGGAAGACTCACCCCTGTCAGAACAGAAATTTGCGGTTCGATCAGATGTAGTTGACCAACGACAGCCCTGCGATCTTGGCATATGACTGTAGCGATGCCTGCAGCATATTCTTTTGCATTTCAAGACGCAGCATCACCTCGGCAGGATCGCTTTCACGTATTGAGCTTTGGGTCTTCTGATTTTCGGTACTCAGCGCTTCGTTGGTCTCGGCCTGAATATCCAGCGCCTGGCCACGACCACCGATAGAGGAAATCGACGAAGAGACCTGGTTCGTTGCGCTGATGATGTTGCCAACAGCTGAATCCAGGGAGGCCAGGAAGTTCTGCCGGGCCACCGGGTCGCTGTCTTGTGGTGTATTCAGTGCAGTACGGAGCTGACTGATGGTATCGAGGACGTTCTGAGTCTGATGCGTATCGACCTTTACCGCGAACGAATCGCCGGCACTTGGCGCTCCCGACAACTCAAAGCTCACACCAGCGGCAGTGGCAGTGGTACCCGATAAGGTGCCTGTGGAGATCGGCCGGCTGTCTGCCGTTACCGGCGCCGAGTACAGCTCGAAGTCTGTCGCGGTGGTGAACTTCAGCACCGCGCCGCCTCCCGGGAAGGCCGCCTTGTAAACAGCTGGATCGCTGATGCTTGCGTCGGTGATCTGGGTTGTCGAACTGTTGCCAGGACTACGGGTACCGGCAATGGAGTCTTCCTTGGAGCTCAGACTGAACGTGTGACCGGCGATAGCGGCGTCCGGGTTTGCTTCGTCACCCGGCTGGAAAGAAATCTTCAGACGCAAATCGACGCCGCGGAAGCTGATGGTAGTGTTTTCGCCATCGGGCTTGAATGCCCCCCCTTGGCTTGCCTCCAAAGTCACATCATTACCGCCAGCATCAAGAATTTTGTACTGGGTGCTACTGATGAATTGAATGCTGTACGGCTCGCCACTGCGGAAGCGGTCGTTGTAGGTCGCGCTGCCAGAGACCTGACCATTGGACAGGCTGACACGGCCATCGTCGATTGCCGGATTTGTCAGGTGGGTCTCGCTGCGGCTGGTGTTCAGGGCCTGCTCGAACGCGTCGTAGCCGGTCTCGTTGGCCGCCAGGCTGAGCATGTCGCCCACTTGTAGATTCAATTTGCCCTGGTCGCCCTGGTAGGTGTAGGTGCCGTCAGAATTGCGCACATAGGGCGGGGTGTCGCCCTTGGATCCGGAGAACAGGTACTTACCGTTCTCGTCCTTGCTGTTCATCAGCGTAAACAGCTGGTCTTCCAGCGAGGCCAATTCAGACGCGTTGGCCTTACGGTCGGCGTCAGTGAAACCACCGTTACCGGAACTGATCGCCAGTTCATTGACCCGCTGCAAAATGGTCCCAATGGCATTGAGCGTGCTCTCAGCAGTCCCCAACGCATTGCGCACGTTGACGATGTTGTCGCTGTACTGCTCCAGCATGTTCTGCTGCTGCTCCAACTGCAGCAGGCGCGCGGCGCCCACCGGATCGTCGGCGGCGGTGCGGATGCGCAGGAAGTCGCTGGCCTCCTGGCTCGTCTTGTTGACGTTGGAGAAGGTGCGCTGGTAGTTGGCGCTGCTGGTGTTGTAGAACTGCGAAGTGGAGATGCGCACGGTCTACGGCTCCTTAAAGACTGTTGATCAAGGTGGCGAAGGTTTCCTGGGCCGCCTTGATGATCTGCGACGACGCGGTGTAGTACTGCTGGAACTTGACCAGGTTGCCGACCTCTTCGTCGACCGACACGCCCGACACCGAATTGCGGCCGTCCAGCGCGGACTGCTGCAGGGCGTTGGTGGCATTGCCGTCCATGGTGGCCTGGGCGGTCTTGCCGCCGACGTTGGATACCAGCTTGGCGTAAGCGTCGGTGAAGCTGATGCCCTTGCCGTCGGCGCCAACGCCCACGGTGCCCTTGGTCTGCAGTCCGAGCACCGACTGGGCATTGCGGTTGTCGGCAGAGCCCGCGCCAGTCAGCGACACGGTGAAGTTGTCACCGCTTTTCGGCGCACCGGAGACGCTCATCTCGAAAGTGAAGGTCTTCTGGGTGGCGCCGTCCATGATCGGGTTGCCGCTGCCATCGACCATCGGCACCGAGAGCTGCAGCTTGTTTTCCTGGCCCGGAATGATGGTGCCGCTGCCGATGGCGTTGCCCTTGGCGTCGTACATCGTGTAGGCCTGGGGCGAGGTGCTGTCGTCACCGAACACCAGCTTGACCGGGGTGGAATACTTCAGGCCTGTCTGCAGGTCGGCGCGCTGGGCTGCATCGTAGATGTCCAGCTCCGAGGTCAGGGTCGGCGGGGTGACCGCACCGGTGCCCTTGTTGCCGGCACCGTTGGTGCTGGTCAGCGGTGCGGCCATGGCCAGGCGATTGGGGTCGGTGAGCACCGACTCCATACCGGCGGCGGCATTGCGCGTCGGGGTGATCTTGAAGCTGTCACCGGCGCTCAACGCACCGCCCTTGAGCGACAAGGTGAAGCCGTCGATCACCGGGGCTGGGTCGTCGGTAAGATCGTACGAGCCCATCTCGGTGCCTTCGGGCAGCTTGCGCACGGTATAGGCCGTGGCACTGGTGAAGGTCACCTGGTAGTCGCTGGTGGTGAGCTTGCGGGTGTCCTTGATGTTCACATCCAGGTTGCCGGAGCCTGCGCTGTTGCCCAGCTTGGGCACGCTGCGCTCGCTCATGGCCTTGGCGCTGTTGATGTCGCCGAACAGAATCGCACCGAACTCGCCGTTCTTGTCGATGCCCTGGGCCAGTTGGCTATTGATGGCATCGGCCACCACCAGCGCCACGCGGCCCAGCTCGTTGAGCGCAGGGTCGAGGGTCTCCTTGCGGTAGCGCAGCAGGCCACCGAGCTCGCCGCCGGTGGTGCTGTTGGTGATGTCCATCTTGGTGGTGCCGCGATTGAGCACCAGGTTCATGCGGGTCGGATCGGTCTGGCTCGGCTCGACGCCCAGGGTCTGGGTGGTCTTGCCCAGCACCAGCGCCTGGCCGTTCTTCAGATAGATGTCGTAGTTGCCTTCGCGCTCCACCACCTCGGCACCGATCAACGCGGTCAGCTCGCGCACGGCGCCATCGCGCTGGTCGAGCAGGTCGTTGGGTTGGCCTTGCACGGCCGAGATCCGCGAGATCTGGTCGTTGTACTCGGCGATCGTCGCGGTGAGCTTGTTCACCTGGTCGGCGATCGAGGCCATGTTGGTGTTGATATTGGTGTTCTGCTGGTTCAGCTGCGCCGACAGGGTATTGAAGCGCTTGGCCAGGGTCTGGGCGCTGGTCAGCAGCAGCTGGCGCGAGGCGTCCTCGTTGGGCTTGGCCGAGGCGTCCTGCATGGCGCCGAAGAAGCTTTTGAGCGCAGCGGTGATGCCGGTATCGGCGCTCGACAGAGCGGTGTCCAGCGGGGTGATCTGGTTCAGGTAGGAAGCGGCGTCGCTCGACAGCGACGTGGTGGTGCGCAGCTGGTTTTCCAGGAAGGCGTTATACACCCGGCGCACATCGGCCAAGGTAGTGCCACTGCCGATGAAGACCTGGCCATACTGCTGCGAGCCCTTGGTCTTCTGCACGATCTGCTGGCGAGAATAACTGTCGACATCGGCGTTGGCGATGTTGTTACCCAGGGTGTACATCCCCGACTGCGCGGCGCCCAGGCCCGACATGCCAATATTGATCAAACTCGCCATGGTTCCAAACCCTTAAAGTTTCGTTGTGGTACCGAGCATTGCGTAGCTCTCGTACGACTTCATCTGTCTTGCGATCTGCGAGATCTTGCTGGCGTAGTTGGGGTCAGTGGCATACCCGGCCTTCTGCAGCTCTCGCACGAACTGTTCCGGGTTATCGGCCGACTTCACCGCATCTTGATAGCGCGCATTGTTCTGCAGCAGGCTGACCAGGTCATGGAAGCTGTCCTGGTAGGAATCATAGGAACGGAACGCCGCAGTCTCCTTGACGAACTGCCCGCCACGAAACTCGCTGGTGATCGCCCTCGCCTGACCACCCTGCCAGCTGCCGGTGGCCTTGATGCCGAACAGGTTATGGCTGCTGCTGCCGTCGGCATTGCGCATGACCGACTTGCCCCATCCGGTCTCCAGGGCGGCCTGAGCCACCAGGTAACGGGGGTCGATACCGATGCGCTTGGCGGCCTGTTCGGCCATCGGCAGCATGGTGGCGACGAATTGGTCGCTGTCGGTGAAGGCCTTCTTCGGCGCAAGTGGTGGCTGGGCCACAGCGCGGCCGAGAATGCGCGTGCCATCCGGCGCGGCGAAGGCACGGGCAGCACTGGCCACCTGCTGACCTTCACGGGCCGGCACAGCAGCGGTATTGGTAGTGGTCGCCGACGGCACGATGCCGGCCAGCAAACGGTCGGTCAGCTTGCCTGGCAGCGCCAGGCGCCGCGAGTTGAGCGCGGCCACATCATTGCGGGTGCCGGCCGTCTCACTGAAATGCATGGGCTCGGCCACCTTGCTGCCCCACAGCGCCGGGGCATGCCCTTCGATACGTGGGAACGGGCTGGTGTTGACCGGCGCAGGCTTGTTCTTGGACAGCTGACGCACCAGCACATCCTGCAGACCGATACCGCCACCCTCGCGGGACATGCTCACGGCCAACTGCTGGTCGTACATGTCGCGGTACTGCTTGACCGTCTCGCTGTTCATCGGGTTGTCGTCGGCCAGCACGTCACTGGCTTTGCGCGAGGCCTTGAGCATCTCGCTGATGAACAACGACTCGAACTCCTGGGCCACCTTGCGCACGTTGGCATCGCTGTCGCGGTCACCGTGCTTGAGCGAGCTCAGGCGGTTGAGGTCGGTGTAGGCACCGCTGTCGGCGTGTCCGGAAACCAGGCTCTTGGAATTCATGGGCTGGCGTCCTCAGATCACGATCAGGTCGGCTTGCAAGGCGCCGGCCTGCTTCAGGGCTTCGAGGATCGCCATCAGGTCGCTGGGCGCCGCGCCCACCTGGTTCACCGCACGCACGATCTCGTCCAGGGTGGTGCCCGGGCCGAACTTGAACATTGGCTTGGCTTCCTGCTGGGCATTGACCTTCGAGCGCGGCACTACAGCGGTCTGGCCATTGGAGAACGGTCCAGGCTGGCTGACGATCGGGTCTTCGGTGATGGTCACGGTCAGGCTGCCGTGGGTGACCGCCGCCGGCGAGACCTTGACGTTCTGGCCGATGACGATGGTGCCGGTACGCGAGTTGATGATGACCTTGGCCACGGCCTGGCCCGGGTCGATCTCCAGGTTCTCCAGGATCGACAGGTAGTCGACTCGCTGGCTCGGGTCCATGGGTGCGGTGACGCGCACCGAGCCACCATCGATGGCCTGGGCCACGCCTGGGCCGAGCATGTCGTTTATCTTGTCGACAATGTGCTTGGCAGTGGTGAAGTCCGGACGATTGAGGTTCAGCGTCAGGCTGTTGCCTTGGTTGAAACCGCTCGGCACGGCGCGCTCGACGGTGGCACCGCCAGGAATTCGGCCAGCCGACGGAACGTTGACGGTGATCTTGGAGCCGTCGCGGCCTTCGGCATCGAAGCCCCCGACCACCAGGTTGCCCTGGGCAACGGCGTAGACATTGCCGTCGATACCCTTGAGCGGCGTCATCAGCAGGCTGCCGCCGCGCAGACTCTTGGAGTTACCGATCGAGGAAACGGTGATGTCCACCACCTGGCCAGGCTTGGCGAACGCTGGCAGGTCGGCGTGCACCGACACGGCTGCGACGTTCTTGAGCTGCACGTTGCCCGACCCTGGCGGAACCTTGATGCCGAACTGCGACAGCATGTTGTTGAAGGTCTGCAGGGTGAACGGCGTCTGGGTGGTCTGGTCACCCGTACCGTTCAATCCCACTACCAGGCCATAGCCGATCAACTGGTTGGTACGCACGCCAGAAATACTGGCGATGTCCTTCAGGCGCTCGGCGTGAGCACCGAACGCGCAGGACAGGAGCAGGGTCGCGGCAATCAGCTGCCTTAGGTTGAACATGGTCATTGGACTCAGAAGGGCCAAAGCGGGCTCATGAAGAAGCGGTCCAGCCAACCGGGCTGGCTGGCGTCGGCGAACGAACCTGTGCCCGAATAGGTGATGCGCGCATCGGCCACACGCGTGGACGGCACGGTGTTGTCAGTGGCGATGTCATCGGCGCGGATCAGGCCGGCGATGCGCACCAGTTCCTCACCGGTGTTCAGGGTCAGCCACTTCTCGCCGCGCACGGCGACGATGCCATTGGGCAGCACTTCGGCCACGGTCACGGTGATCGAACCGGTCAGGGTGTTGCCCTGGGTGGCCTTGCTGTCACCCTTGGTCGCCCGTTCGCCTTTGTAGCCGGCCTCCAGAGACAGGTCGCCGCCACCGAACGGGTTGTCGGTGTTCGGCGTGGTGCCGAACAGCGAGGTCAGGCCGATGTTGGCGTTGCTGTTTTTCTGGATCTGAGACCCTGCGTTCTTGCTCGCCGAGGTGCGCTCGTTGAGGGTGATGGTGATGATGTCACCCACCCGGAACGCCTTGCGGTCGGTGTACAGGTTCTGCTCGAAACCGGCCTGATAAATCGAGCCGTTGGCCGCCGACGCCGGCAACGGGGTACGCGGCAGAACCGGCGCATAGTACGGGTCGTTCGGCTTGGGCGTCGGTGCGACGCAACCGGCCAACAACACCGCGCCCCCCAGGGCGAAGACGGACAACAGACGATTCATGACGCTTACCTCACGTGTAACGGGCTTGGGTCTTACAGCTGCTGGGTGACGAACGACAGCATCTGGTCGGCGGTGGAGATGACCTTGGAGTTCATCTCGTAGGCGCGCTGGGTGGTGATCATGTTCACCAGCTCTTCCACGGTGCTGACGTTGGAGTTTTCCAAGGTCTGTTGCAGGGTGGTACCGAAGCCGTTCAGGCCTGGGGTGCCGACCTGTGGTGCGCCGCTGGCTGCAGTCTCGAGGAACAGGTTGTTGCCGATGGCCTGCAGACCTGCCGGGTTGATGAAGTCGGCGGTCTGGATGTTGCCGATGATCTGCGCGGCCGGGTTGCCGGCAGTGGTGATCGACACGGTGCCGTCCTGGCCAACGGTGAAGGTCTGGGCATCCGGCGGCACGACGATCGCAGGCTCAAGGGCAAAACCGTTGGCGGTGACGATCTGGCCGTCGGAGTTCAGGTGGAAGGTGCCGTCACGGGTGTACGAAACAGTGCCATCAGGCTGCAGGACCTGGAAGAAACCGCGACCATTGACGGCCATGTCCAGCGGGTTCTCGGTGGTCTGCAGGCTGCCGGTCTGGAAGTTCTTCTGAGTACCGACAATGC
This sequence comes from Pseudomonas sp. CK-NBRI-02, assembly GCF_008124495.1. NCBI lineage: Bacteria > Pseudomonadati > Pseudomonadota > Gammaproteobacteria > Pseudomonadales > Pseudomonadaceae > Pseudomonas > Pseudomonas sp. CK-NBRI-02. The sequence goes on from NZ_VSJH01000007.1 coordinate 77,067, forward strand.
GCACACCGGTACCGACCTGCAGGCCCGAAGGCAGCTCGCTGTCCTGGGTCGACTGAGCACCCGGCTGACGCTTGATCTGGTACAAAAGGTCCTGGAACTCGGCGCGATCACGCTTGAAGCCGGTGGTCGAGACGTTCGCCAGGTTGTTGGAGATGACGGTCAGGTTGGTGTCCTGGGCGGACAGGCCGGTCTTAGCGACCCAAAGAGCCGGAAGCATTTAGTGTTCTCCTCGTGCGCCTGTTTTACGGCACCCGTTCAAAAGTGATTAGCCGATTTGCAAAACACGCGCCATGGCTTCATCGCCTTCCTTGGCCGCGTTCATCATCTTGACGTGCAGTTCGAATTGACGGGACAGCGCCAGCACCGAGGTCATTTCCTCGACGGCATTGACGTTGCTCGACTCCAAAAAGCCCGACGCCACCCGCACGTTGACGTCGGCATCGGCGGGCTGGCCGTTTTTGGTGTGGATCATGCCGTCCAGGCCCTTGGTCAGGTTCTTGGTGTCCGGATTGACTAGCTTGATGCGGTCGACCTCGGCCATGACCCGCGGGTCCTCGCCCATGGCGCGAATGCTGATGGTGCCGTCTTCACCGATCTCCACCTTCTGCTCAGGCGGAATCGCGATCGGGCCACCGTTGCCCATCACCGGCATGCCGTTGCCGGCACGCAGCACGCCCAGAGCATCGATGTTCAGGCTGCCGGTGCGCACATAGGCTTCGCTGCCGTCCGGCGCCTGCACGGCAATGAAGCCATCGCCGGTGACCGCCACGTCCAGTTCGCGACCGGTCTCGACCATCGCGCCAGCAGTGAAATCCGTGGCCGGGCGTTCGCTCATGGCGAAGGCGCGCGCCGGAAAGCTGTCACCGAACACCGGCATCGAACGCGCCTGCTCCAGGTCGCGCTGAAAACCGTTGGTGGAAACGTTCGCCAGGTTGTTGGCGTGGGCCCGCTGGGCCAGCGCGTTCTGGCTGGCACCGGTCATGGCCACGTAAAGCATTTTGTCCACAGTCATTCTCCACTGCACTGACGAGCGATTGCCGCCGACGTTGCTGTGCAGGCACTAAAGCAAGTTCCGAACCAACTTTTGAAAAGCATGAAAAAGCCCGTGAATACGGGCTTTGAGGGAAGCCTTTGGAACGAGCAACGCCGGATATCCGGCGCCATCTTGCCGCTGACGGCAATCGGCTACAGCTCGCGGCAACCGGCGTTGTTGTACGGGCCGGCGAAGCGCTTCCACCCCTCCCCCGGCGACCATTGCGAACACACCAGGCGGCCATCGGCCTGACTCTCCCAGCGCCACCACGGCGCCGCAGCCGCCTGGACCTGGAGCAGGCACAGCGCTGCGGCGAGCGTCACGATCCATTTCTTCATGAGCCTTACCTCGAAAACGACGAACCCCTTTATCGGGAAAGGGGTTCGTGCGCACTCGACCGACCAGCGACCATCAGGTCATCTGGATGATGGTCTGCATGATGGTGCTTTCGGTGGAGATGGTCTTGGCGTTGGCCTGGTAGTTGCTCTGCGCCTTGATCAGCTCGACCAACTCCTGGGTCAGGTTGACGTTGGAGGCTTCCAGCGAGTTGGACTCCACGCTACCCAAGGTACCGGTCTTGGGTGCGTCGATGCCTGGAATGCCGGAGGAGAAGGTTTCGGTCCAGCGGGTGCCACCGATCTGCTGCAGGCCCTGCTCGTTGGCGAAGCTGGCAACGGCCACCTGACCGATCGCACGGGACTGCTGGTTGCTGAAGCTGGCGAACATCACACCGGTGGAATCGATGCTCAGGCTCGACAGGATACCGGTGGCGTAACCGTCCTGGGACTGCGACATACGCGCGGTCTCGGTGTTGTACGAAGTGGTGCTGTTCATCGACAGACGCATGCCACCGGCATTGCCCGCCGCGCCATTGGCAGCCCAGTTACCCGAAGCATCCTTGGACGCCGGAATCCAGCCAGTCATGGTGAAGGTGTTGTTGTTCACGGTGAACGACGAACCAGGCGGCAGGCCGGTGTTGTTGGCCGTCATCGCATTGACCGAACCGTCGCTGTTGAAGCTGATGGTGCCGCTCAGCGGCGTGGTGCTGGCCGGGTCGAACGGATTGCGTCCATCGACCAGGGTGTACATGGTCCACTGGTTGGTGCCGGTCTTGCGATAGAACTGCTCCATGGTGTGCTCGTTGCCCTGACTGTCGTACACCTTGGTCGGGAACGACTTGGTGTAGGTGGTTTCGTCAGAGGGATCGAACGGCTTGTTCGGCACCATGGTACCGGTACCGTCGTCGACCATCAGCGGAATGTCGGTGGCCGAGGAATTCAGGTTGATGCCCTGGTCGATCAGGGACGTGGCCTTGGGCGCCAGAGCGGAGGTGTCGATCTTCAGATCGGTCAGCACGCCCTTCTGGATCTTGCCGGTCGAGTCGGCGGCATAGCCTTGCAGGCGCAGGCCGTCCGAGGTGACCACATAATTGTCTTTGTTGGTCTGGAAGGCACCGGCACGGGTATAGACCATCGAGCCGTTGTCCGACAGCACGAAGAAGCCCTGCCCCTGGATACCCATGTCCAGTACGTTGCCGGTGTTGTTGATGTCACCCTGGCTGAATTGCTGGGAGACGGCCGCCAGACGCACACCGTTGCCCACTTGGTTCTTGCCGACACCCAGGCGGTTGGCACCTGCGTAGACGTCCGCGAACTCGGCGCGCGACGACTTGAAACCAACGGTATTGACGTTGGCGATGTTGTTACCGGTGACATCCAGCTGCTTGTTGGCAGCGTACAGACCACTAAGACCGATGTTGAAAGACATGAATTCGCTCCTTGTGCCGCTCTAGCCGGCCTTAGATACCAATGGTTTGCACGCTGGACAGAGAAACTTTCCCGAGCCCTGCAAGGTTGAGCATCATCTCGCCATTGGGGTTGATGCTGACGCTGGTGACCTTGGCTGGCAGCAGGGTGTACATCTGCGTCGACTTGCCATCGACCATGGTGGTGGCCGAGAAGCTATAGGTGCCCGGGTCGACCTTTTCACCCTTGTCATTGGTGCCATCCCAGATGAAGTCGGCGTAACCGGCTTTCTGCTGGCCCAACTCGATGGTCTTGATGGTGTTGCCGTCTTTATCCTTGATGGTGATCTTCGCCTCGCTGATACCTTGCGGGACGATGAACTGGCCATTGAAACTCTGGGTGGTGTCGACCACCGCTTTATCGTTCTGCACGATCACCGAACGACCCACCAACGACGAAGCCTGCAGGGCCTGGGACGAACCCATGGCACCGGCAATGGAATTGACCGTGCTGTTGAGCGTGGTGATGCCTTCCAGACTGCTGAACTGCGCCAGCTGGGCGACGAACTCGCTGTTATCCTGAGGATCGAGCGGGTTCTGGTGCTGCATCTGGGTGACCAGCAACTGCAGGAACGCATCCTTGCCCAGGGCGTTCTTGTCAGTGTTCTCGGGTGCGGGCTTCTTGGTGGTGCCAGTGCTGACGCCCGACGCCGCGAGGACGTCGTTGAGGTTCACACCGCCGGTGCTGTTGACTGCCATGATCCTGACTCCTTATCACTGACCGAGGGTCAGCACCTTCTGCATCATGGTCTTGGCGGTGTTCATCAGCTCGGCGTTGGTCTGGAACGCACGGCTGGCGGAGATCATGTCAGCCATCTCCTCCACCACATTGACATTGGGGTAGTAGACGTAGCCGTCCTTGTTCGCCGCCGGATGATTGGGCTCGTAGCGTGCCTCAAGGTTGCTCTGATCCTCGACGATGCCCATCACCTGCACACCCTGCCCCGCTTCGCCCTGATCCTGGAACAGCGACTGGCCAGCGCCGTTCTGGGCTTGCTGGAAGGTAGTGGCGAACACCGGATGACGCGCGCGGTAGGTCTGGTCGATGCTCGAGGAAACAGTCTCGGCGTTGGCGATGTTGGAAGCGACGGTATTGAGGCGGGTGTTCTGCGCGCTCATGCCGCTACCGGCAATATTGAAGACACTGGCAAGGGACATGATCACTCTCCGCGCAGGGCCGAAACCAGCCCTTTGAATTTGCTGTTGAGCAGGGTGAAGCTGGCCTGGAAGCCGATGGCGTTCTCTGCGTAGTTGGACTGCTCGATCTGGGCGTCCACGGTGTTCTGGTCGATCGACGGCTGCATCGGCGTGCGGTACTTGAGGGTATCGTCGCCCATGGCCAGGCCTTCGGCCTCGATGTGGCGGTTATTGGTGCGATCCAGGGCAATGCGCCCTTTCTGCTGCTTGTCGGCTTCAGCGGCGAGCACCGCCGAGAAATCCATGTCACGCGCCTTGTAGTTAGGCGTGTCGGCGTTGGCGATGTTGTTGGCCAGAACCTCGGCGCGCTGGGCGCGGAAGCTCAATGCCTGCTCATGGATGCCGAGCGCCTTGTCGAAGCTGATGCTCATGTCTGGGAAACCTTCGAAGGTTGACCGGAAGAATCGTGAGCAAGCTAGAGCAAGGTTTGTGCCAAGCGATAAAGCCCCAGTAAAACCGGGCACTGAGGCCCTGCTTGCCGGCGGCAATGCCAGAAAAGCGGCAATGGATTACCGCTTGGCGTCAGCAAAGCGGCAATGGGCACCGGCAAAAAAAGGGGCCGCGATGCGGCCCCTGTCTGGGTTTATTTTGCCTGGTAGATGATCCCCGGGCTGCACTGGACCATTTGGTAGTGATCCGGCAACCCGTTGAGCGCCTCGGACGCCCCCAGGAACAGATACCCGCCCGGCTTGAGCGTGCTGTGGATGCGCATGAGGATGTCCTTCTTGACCTGGGCCGAGAAGTAGATCAGCACGTTGCGGCAGAACACGATGTCGAACTTGCCCAGCGCCGCATAGCTGTCGAGCAGGTTGAAGGAACGGAACTCGACCCGGCTGCGGATCGGCGCTTTGACCGCCCAACGACCCGGCCCCTTGGTGTCGAAGTAGCGCTGCAGGCGCTCCTGGGACAAGCCGCGACCAATGGCCAGGCTGTCGTATTCACCGGTCTTGCAGTTGGTCAGCATCGACCCGGACAAGTCGGTGGCAACGATCTGCGCACCCATCTTCAGTTGCCCCAGGTTGCTGCGCTCGAACTCGTCGATGGCCATGGAGATCGAATACGGCTCTTGCCCCGAGGAGCATGCCGCCGACCAGATCCGCAGGCGCTGGCCCGGGTTGTTCTTGATGAACTCCGGAATCACCTTGTTCTTGAGCACCTCGAACGGATAGGTGTCACGGAACCACAGGGTTTCATTGGTCGTCATCGCATCGACCACCTGCTCACGCAACCCGCTGCGCGGCTGGCTCTGAATTCGCTGCACCAGCTCACCGAGCGACTTGATGCCCTGCTGCTCCATTAGCTTGTTGAGACGGCTGGAGACCAGGTATTGCTTATTCTCGCCCAGCAAGATGCCACAGGCTTTCTCCAGGAAGACCCGGAACTGTTCAAAATCCAAATTACCCGTAGACAATGCTGCCGCCTCTTTCAAATCCCTGGTGCCAGGGGTTGCCCCCCCGGCCGTTTCAATGCGTCGCCTTGATCCGATCGACCACCCGCTGGGCGAGGTCGTCCGGCTTGAACTTGGCCAGGAAGTCGTCGGCGCCGACCTTCTTGACCATGGCCTGGTTGAAGACCCCGGACAGCGAAGTATGCAGGAGGATGTGCAGCTTTTGCATGCGCGGATCGCTGCGAATCTCCGCCGTCAGGGTGTAGCCATCCATCTCCGGCATTTCGATGTCGGAGATCATCATCAGGAATTCTTCCTCCGGACGCTTGCCCTCTTCCACCAACTTGTTCAGGTAGTCCAAGGCCTGGCGACCATCGTTGAGGGCTACCACCTCCACCCCTACCGACTGCAGGCAACGGCTGACCTGCTTGCGCGCCACCGACGAATCATCGACGGTCAGCACGCGCAGCATCATCGCCTTGTCTTGCACCTCGGCATCGACCACCCCCACGGACACGTCCTCGGACGATGGCGACACTTCGGCAAGAACTTTCTCTACGTCGATGACCTCCACCATCCGCCCGTCCACACGGGTGACAGCGGTCAGGTAGTGGTCACGTCCGGTCCCCTTGGGTGGCGGATGGATCTCCTCCCAGTTCATGTTGACGATGCGCTCGACCGAATGCACCAGGAAACCTTGGGTCTTGGTGTTGTACTCGGTGATGATCACGAAACTGTTGCGCGTCTCTTCCTGCAGCCCCGGCAAGCCGGTCGCCATCGACAGGTCGAGGATGGGGATGGTCGCGCCGCGAATGTTGGCCACCCCACGCACCACCGGGTGGGACTTGGGCAACAACGTCAGCTCCGGGCACTGCAACACCTCCCGGACCTTGAACACGTTAATGCCATAGAGCTGCTCGCCATTGAGGCGGAACAGCAACAGCTCCAGACGATTCTGCCCCACCAGTTGCGTGCGCTGGTTGACCGAATCCATGACTCCAGCCATGCCAGACTCCTCTAGTTTTGGCCCATTTACCGACTCGGCACGGGCTTTGCTTTTTTGAGCGCCATGTACACGAAAACGACATTTTACCGACGCCTGACGCGCCTGATGACCGGCTTGATAATGGCGCTATGCCTGCTGGCACCCGGCACACGCGCGCTGGCCGATGCGGTTACCTTGCCTGAACAACTTATCGGCGTCACCCAGGGGTTTCTTGAATTCACCGTGGAGGATTATCTGGCCACCACCCAGACCACTGGTCGCTACGAGATCCAGGTCAACCCGCTCGACCCGCGCCTACGCATGCCGCTGTGCAGTCAGCAACTGGACGCTTCGCTTGAAAGTCCAGCACAGCCGCTGGGCAGGGTCACGGTGCGGGTACGCTGCAACGGCAGCGCCCCCTGGACCGTGTTCGTCCCGGCCCAGGTGAAGCTATTTCGCGAGGTGGTGGTGATGACCCGCCCGCTCAGGCGCGAGAGCGTGATTGGCGAAGGCGATGTCAGCCTGCGTGAGCGCGACGTGGGCACGCTCAATCAAGGCTTTCTCACAAGCCTGGAACAGGCCGTGGGCATGAAGCTGCTGCGCCCGACGGTGCTCGACCAGGTCCTGACGCCCCAGCATCTGGAGCAGGCCGAGGTGGTACGCAAGGGCGATCATGTGGTGATCACGGCCCGCAGTGGCAGCCTTAGCGTGCGCATGCCTGGCGAGGCCTTGAGCAAAGGCGGGCTGTCTGAGCAGATTCGCGTGCGCAACCTGAACTCCAAGCGCGTGGTCAAGGCACGGGTGATTGGGCCTGGACAGGTAGAAGTGGCCATGTAAGGCATTTGCGGCGCCCGCGAGGCGGGACAGGATAAAAACTAGCGACGGGGAACGGGTTTTCCTAAACTGTGTCAGAAAACGGGTCATGCGCGCTTGCCGACAGGTGGCGATACATTCGTGCCTAAAGTTTTTTTCGGGTTGGCCGAAAACAGGGCAAGCGTCCAAATTCCCAGAGGTTTCTGATCATGGTCATCGACTTCAGTCGTTTGAATAATTCTCCGGCCGTCACGGGCGGGGTTCGCAGCAATACCGCGACCGGTAGCGCCCCGAAAGCCGGCGAAACCAGCGAAGCGCCACAGACTGCCAGCGGAGAAGCGGTACACCTCAGCCAAGAGGCCCAGCAGTTGCAGAAGATCAGCGACAAGCTGCGCGACCAGCCAGAAGTCAACAGCGCCCGCGTGGCCCAGTTGAAACAGGCGATCGCCGACGGCAGCTATCAGGTCGATGCCGGCCGGGTCGCCAGCAAACTGCTTGATTTCGAAGCCCAGCGCTAACCCTCCGGGGCGCTGACTTCAAGGACGCAAAAGCCAAGAGCCAGCCATGCACGACACCACTTTGCTGCAACTGATCGAAGACGACATCGCGCCAACGCAGGAACTGCTCGAACTGCTTCAGAAAGAAGCCGTCGCCCTGCATGGCCGGGACATGCAGGTGCTGGAGAACATCCTGGCACGCAAGCAGTCCCTGATCGTCCTGCTCGAGCAGCAAGGCATGCGGCGCAACCAACTGCTGGTCGGCCTGGGCTTATCCGCCGACCGGGCCGGTGTGCAGGCCCTGGCCGCGCAATCCTCCCTGGGCGAGGTCATGCTGCAACAACTCGACGTACTTACCCAATTGATGGATGCCTGCCAAAAGGTCAACGAGACCAACGGCCGGATCATCCAGCTGCAGCAACACGCCACGGCCAATCAGATCAGAATCCTCATGGGTGGCGATTCTCCGTCGCTCTATGACAGCCGCGGCGCCACCTCGCCCATGGCTAAGGCCCGCGCCATCAGCCAAGTGTGATTATTTCTATCAAGGCACGGAACATACTGGCAAAATGCCGTTACTTGCGTGTGTCGTTTTTGCCTGGAGATTGATTACCCGTGTTCAATGCATCCGATGCTCCCCAGCCGCCCAAGGTGCTCACCACACCCTTGGAAATCGCAGCCAACCTGCGTCAATTGCTGGATAGCCACGATCCGCTGATCATCACCTTCCCTGAGCGCAGCCAGCGGTTCCAAAGTTACGTCGTGCATGTGGACCGTGACGCCAATACCCTGGCGCTGGACGAAATGATCCCTCGCGACGGTGAAAAGTACATCGAGAATGGCGAACCCTTCCGCATCGAAGGTTTCCATGATGGCGTGCGCATCGCCTGGGAATGCAACACCGCGACCACCATCACCGAGATCGATGGCCATCGCTGCTACCGTGCCCCCCTGCCGACCGAGATGACCTACCACCAGCGCCGCAACGCCTTCCGCGCCGCGCTCAAGCTGTCGCAACTGGTCGATGTCGTACTCGACGGTGAACGACTCAAGGGCAAGGGCGCCCTGCGTGGCAAGTTGCTGGACATCTCCGCCACAGGCTGCAAGCTGCGCTTTGAAGGCAACATCGAAGAGCGCCTGCAACTGGGTGAGGTGTATGAGCGCTTCGCCGCCAGCAATCCGCTGGGCATGTCGCAGGCGATGGTAGAACTGCGTCACCTGCACTTCGAAGAGCGCCTGAACACCACCTTCGCTGGCGTGCGCTTTCACAACCTCAATGGCCAGATGCAGCGCAAAGTCGAGAGTTTCGTCTACCAGTTGCAGCGCGAGGCACGACGCTTCGACAAAGACGACTATTGAGTGTCGAATGTCCAATGAAAAACGCCACCCATCGGGTGGCGTTTTTCATTGCTTTGCAGCCTGCCTGAAGACCGGCTCACACCGACTTGTCGACCTCGGCCTGGGGTGCACCCGCCTCTTCCCGGGGCTTTTGCTCCTCGGCTTCGGTGTCTTCGGCCGCCACCGGCGCTTGCATCACGTCCTGCACGGTCTGCTCATCGACCCGAGGGTCCAGCGCTGCCGACAAGGGTGAGCCCGCCGCTGGCATGGCCACGTGGCCCAGCGGCGCGTCCTGCACCTGATGCAGGCCGGTGACGGCCTTCGGCCGGATCCGCCATACCAGCACCAAGGCGAAGAACAGGAAGAAGGCATAGAGCATTTGCGGCCCCAGGACCTTCATCAGCACACCCGCCGCCAGCGGACCGATACAGGCCCCCACGCCGTAGGTCACCAGCAACATGGCCGTCAGCGAGACACGGCGCTCGCTTTCGACATGGTCGTTGGAAAACGCGACCGCCAGCGGATAGAGGCAAAATTGCAACAGCGAAATCACGAAACCGACGGCGAACAGCAACTCCAGCGGCACGCTGGGCAGCACCGCCAGCGGCAATGCAGCCAGCGCCAGACCGATCGAGACGCTACGGATCAGCACCGCACGATCATAGCGGTCCGACAGCCAACCCAGCGGCCACTGCACCACCAAGCCCGCGAAGATGCAGCTACCCATGAACAGACCGATCTGCTCGGTGGTAAGCCCCTGCTTGGCCGCATACAGCGGCGCCAGACCATAGAAAGAACCTACGATCAGGCCCGAACCCAGCACCGTCGACAACGACTGCGGTACCCGTTTGAGGAAGAACTTCGGCTCCATCGGCGCCGGGCGCAACGGTGCCGGGTGGATGCGCCGGGTCATCGCCACCGGCACCAGGCACAGGGCAAAGCACATGGCGACCAGCATCAGCAGTTCAGGGCCGAGCTCCGGATGCACCACCAGGATCAATTGGCCGAGTACCAAACCCAGGTAGGAGGCGATCATGTATCCACTGAACACCGCCCCGCGGTGCTTCACATCGGCCTGCTCGTTGAGCCAGCTTTCGATGACCATGTACTGGCACATCATCCCCAGGCCCACGATCATCCGCAGCCCTACCCACACCGGGAGCCAATTGGTCATGCCATGGCCGAGCACCGCCGCGCAGACGATGCCCGCGCACGTGGCGTAGGCGCGGATGTGCCCGACCCGGCCGATCAGCCGGTGGCCGACCTTGCCGCCCACGGCCAGGCCAAAATAGTTGGCGGCCATCAGGGCACCGACCCAAAGGCTGTCCACATGGTCGGCGGCCAGGCGCAAGGCCAGGTAGGTACTGAGCAGGCCCGAGCCGATCAGCATCATCAAGGCAGCGAAATACAGCGACTGAAACGGCTTCCAGATGTTTCGCATACGTCCCGTCGGGCTCCCTGGTCAGGTGGCGTTAGCTTGCAGGCAAGCATAAAAGCAAATTCGCCGCAGCGCAGGCCCCCATCGGCTAAATAGCCAGCCAGGGGGCGTGTCCAGTGTCGGTTGTGTCGCGATCAGGCCTGTGCGGCTAGCACCCGCCGCTCCCAAGGGGTGATTTCGTCGAGGAAATCCGTCAGCTCCAAGGTCTTGGTTGCGACATACCCATCGATGAATTCGTTCCCGAACATCTGACGCGCCAATGCGCTGCGCTTGAGGCGTTCCAGTGCGCCATGCAGGGTGCAAGGCAGGTTCAGGTGCTCCGGCACTTCGAACTCGCCCTGGATCGCGGCCGTAGGTTGCAGGCGCTGCTCGATGCCGTGCAGACCAGCGGCCAAGCTCGCAGCGATGGCCAGGTACGGGTTGGCGTCGGCCCCAGGTAGCCGGTTCTCGACCCGTCGAGCCACAGGCGAACTGGCCGGGATGCGCAAGCCGGCGGCTCGGTTGTCATGGGACCAACAGGCATTGTTGGGCGAGGCGTACGGGTGGCACAGGCGTTGGTAGGAGTTGACGTTGGGCGCGAACAACGCGGTGAAGTCAGCCATGCAGGCCTGCAGACCGCCGATGAAGTGATGGAAGGTATCGGTCGGCTGCCCGCCCTCATCGCTGAAGACGTTGCGGCCACTGTCGATGCGCACCAGGCTCTGGTGGATATGCATCGAGCTGCCCGGTGTTCTGGCCAAGGGCTTGGCCATGCACACCACGGTCAGGCCATGCTTGAGTGCGACTTCCTTGAGCAGGTGCTTGAACAGGAAAGTCTGGTCGGCCAGCAGCATCGGATCGCCGTGAAGCAAATTGATCTCGAACTGGCTGACGCCCATCTCGTGCATGAAGGTGTCACGGGGCAAGCCTAGGGCGGCCATGCACTGATACACCTCGCTGAAAAATGGCCGCAGGCCATTGTTGGAACTGACGCTGAACGCCGAGTGCCCCAGCTCGCGACGGCCATCCTTGCCCACCGGCGGCAAGAACGGCTGGTGCGGATCGGTATTCGGTGCAAAGACGAAGAACTCCAGCTCCGTGGCCACCACCGGCGCAAGGCCAAGCGCGGCATAGCGCGCGATCACGGCCTTGAGCTGGCCCCGGGTGGAAAGTCCGGACGCCACACCGTCGAGCTCGACTGCATCGCAGACGGCCAGCGCCCGCGGCTCGTCGCTCCAGGGCAGGCGATGGATCTGGGCAGGTTCGGCCACCAGGGCCAGGTCGCCATCATCGCTGCCATAGAAACGGGCTGGCGGGTAACCGCCCATGATGCATTGCAGCAATACACCCCGAGCCATCTGCAAGCGGCGCCCTTCCAGAAAGCCCTCGGCAGTCATCACCTTGCCGCGGGGTACACCATTGAGGTCGGGGGTGACGCATTCGATCTCGTCGATGCCGGTCAGACGTTCGCTGAGGGAACGCGGGGCTTCGGTCGTCATGACGCTGTCCTTCTTGTTGTTTTCCAGGCCGGAAATGGCGTTAGGCACAACATAGGCGTCCGCTGTTGAAAATATCAAGCGAGGATGGGCGGCAGTGTGGAAATTTATTAACACCCGCGGTCGCGCCGCTGTATTCGCCATCGGATTGGCGCAACCTCGGGCTCCCATCAGCCCGATACGACGCTATTCGCGCAAGGTCATGCCATTGGCCGGCAACGGCAGCGCGGTCTTGTAGCGCACCTGCTTGAGGGCAAAACTCGAACGGATGTTAGCCACTCCGGGCAAGCGAGTCAGGTAGTCGAGAAAGCGCTCCAGCGCCTGGATGCTGGGCAACAGTACGCGCAGCAGGTAGTCCGGATCGCCGGTCATCAAATAGCACTCCATCACCTCAGGCCGCTCGGCGATTTCCTCCTCGAAGCGGTGCAACGCCTGCTCCACCTGTTTCTCCAGGCTGACGTGGATGAACACGTTGACGTCCAGCCCCAGCACCTCGGGTGCGAGCAAGGTCACCTGCTGACGGATGACGCCCAGCTCTTCCATTGCCTTGACCCGGTTGAAACAGGGCGTAGGCGACAGGTTCACCGAGCGGGCCAGCTCTGCGTTGGTGATGCGGGCATTTTCCTGAAGGCTGTTGAGAATGCCGATATCGGTGCGATCGAGTTTGCGCATGAGACAAATTCACCGGTTTTTTGTGTTTATGCGGAATGTTTATCTGCGCCGTCAGGCAAAGGCAATCAACTTGAGAGAAAAATTCTTCAGCGGTCCCCCTATGATGTAGTTAGCGCTGACCTACCAGTCACAAGCCGGTACTCAGCGGCGACCGCTTCAAAGCTCACAAAAACAACATTCGAGCGAGCGTAAAAAGCATGAACGAGTACGCCCCCCTGCGTCTGCATGTGCCCGAGCCTACCGGCCGGCCAGGCTGCCAGACCGATTTCTCCTACCTGCGTCTGAACGACGCCGGCCTAGTCCGTAAACCCCCGATCGATGTAGAACCCGCAGACACTGCGGATCTGTCCTACAGCCTCATCCGTGTGCTGGACGAACAAGGCAATGCCGTCGGTCCATGGGCCGAGGACATCGACCCGCAGGTCCTGCGCCAGGGCATGCGCGCCATGCTCAAGACGCGGATCTTCGACAACCGCATGGTCGTTGCCCAGCGCCAGAAGAAGATGTCCTTCTACATGCAGAGCCTGGGCGAGGAAGCCATCGGCAGCGCCCAGGCGCTGGCCTTGCAATACACCGACATGTGCTTCCCGACCTACCGCCAGCAGAGCATCCTGATGGCCCGGGACGTGTCCCTGGTCGAGATGATCTGCCAGTTGCTGTCCAACGAGCGCGATCCGCTCAAGGGGCGCCAACTGCCGATCATGTACTCGGTGCGCGAGGCAGGCTTCTTCACTATCAGCGGCAACCTGGCCACTCAGTTCGTCCAGGCCGTCGGCTGGGCCATGGCCTCGGCCATCAAGGGCGATACCAAGATCGCCTCGGCCTGGATCGGCGACGGCGCCACGGCCGAGTCCGACTTCCACACCGCCCTGACCTTCGCCCACGTCTACCGCGCCCCGGTAATCCTCAACGTGGTCAACAACCAGTGGGCGATCTCGACCTTCCAGGCCATCGCCGGCGGTGAGTCCACCACCTTCGCAGGCCGTGGCGTGGGCTGCGGCATCGCCTCCCTGCGGGTCGACGGCAACGACTTCATCGCGGTCTACGCCGCCTCGCGCTGGGCCGCCGAACGTGCCCGCCGCGGCATGGGCCCGACCTTGATCGAATGGGTCACCTACCGCGCAGGCCCACACTCCACCTCGGACGATCCATCCAAGTACCGCCCGGCCGATGACTGGAGCCACTTCCCGCTGGGCGATCCGATCGCTCGCCTCAAGCAGCACCTGATCGCTATCGGCCACTGGTCCGAAGAAGAACACCAGGCCGTCACCGCCGAGCTCGAGGCCGAGATCATCAAGGCGCAGAAAGAAGCCGAGCAGTACGGCACCCTGGGCAATGGCCACATTCCTAGCGCCGCCTCGATGTTCGAGGACGTGTACAAGGAAATGCCCGACCACCTGCGCCGCCAGCGCCAGGAACTGGGGGTCTGAGATGAACGATCACAACAACAGCATCCATCTGGAATCCGCCATGTCCACCACCACCATGACCATGATCCAGGCCCTGCGCTCGGCCATGGACATCATGCTCGAGCGCGACGACAACGTGGTGATCTACGGCCAGGACGTCGGTTACTTCGGCGGCGTGTTCCGTTGCACCGAAGGCCTGCAGAACAAATACGGCAAGTCCCGCGTGTTCGACGCACCGATCTCGGAAAGCGGCATCGTCGGCACTGCCGTGGGCATGGGCGCCTATGGTCTGCGTCCGGTGGTGGAGATCCAGTTCGCCGACTACTTCTACCCCGCCTCCGACCAGATCGTCTCGGAAATGGCCCGCCTGCGCTATCGCTCGGCCGGCCAGTTCATCTCTCCACTGACCCTGCGTATGCCGTGCGGCGGTGGCATCTATGGCGGCCAGACCCACAGCCAGAGCCCCGAGGCGATGTTCACCCAGGTGTGCGGCCTGCGCACCGTGATGCCCTCGAACCCCTATGACGCCAAAGGCCTGCTGATCGCCTCGATCGAGTGCGACGACCCAGTGATCTTCCTCGAGCCCAAGCGCCTGTACAACGGCCCGTTCGACGGCCACCACGACCGCCCGGTAACGCCATGGTCCAAGCATCCGCAAAGTGCAGTGCCCGATGGTTACTACCAGGTACCGCTGGACAAAGCCGCCATCGTCCGCCCAGGTAACGATGTCACCGTACTGACCTATGGCACCACGGTGTATGTGTCCCAAGTGGCCGCCGAAGAGACCGGCGTCGATGCCGAAGTCATCGACCTGCGCAGCCTGTGGCCATTGGACCTGGAAACCATCGTCGAATCGGTGAAGAAGACCGGCCGCTGCGTGGTGGTCCATGAGGCGACGCGTACCTGCGGCTTCGGCGCCGAACTGGTGTCGCTGGTGCAGGAGCACTGCTTCCATCACCTCGAAGCGCCGATCGAGCGCGTCACCGGTTGGGACACCCCCTATCCCCATGCACAGGAATGGGCTTACTTCCCAGGACCTTCGCGGGTAGGTGCGGCATTGAAACGGGTCATGGAGGTCTGAATGGGCACGCACGTCATCAAGATGCCGGACATCGGCGAAGGCATCGCACAAGTCGAGTTGGTGGAGTGGTTCGTCAAGGTCGGCGATGTGATCGCCGAAGACCAGGTGGTGGCCGATGTCATGACCGACAAAGCCACCGTGGAGATCCCCTCGCCGGTCAGCGGCAAGGTATTGGCCCTGGGCGGCCAGCCCGGTGAGGTGATGGCGGTCGGCAGCGAGCTGATCCGTATCGAAGTCGAAGGCAGCGGCAACCACGTGGACGAACCCCATGCCAAGCCGGTCGAAACCGTCGCGCCAGCCGCACCCGCCCCGGTTGCTGCCGCACCGCGCCTCGAACCGCAGCCGACCGCCAGCCCCGTGTCCAGCGCCAGTGTCGCCGCACCGATCGTGCCACGCCAGGCGGGCGAAAAACCCCTGGCCTCCCCAGCGGTGCGCAAGCGCGCGCTGGATGCCGGTATCGAGCTGCGCTACGTGCACGGCAGCGGCCCGGCCGGGCGCATCCTGCACGAAGACCTCGACGCCTTCATCAGCAAGCCGCACAGCACGGCCGGCCAGGCGCCAAGTGGCTATGGCAAGCGCACCGACAGCGAGCAGATTCCAGTGATCGGCCTGCGCCGCAAGATCGCCCAGCGCATGCAGGATGCCAAGCGTCGCGTCGCGCACTTCAGCTATGTCGAAGAAATCGACGTCACCGCCCTCGAGGCCCTGCGCCAGCAACTGAACGCCAAGCACGGCCAAGACCGCGGCAAATTGACCTTGCTGCCGTTCATCGTGCGCGCCATGGTCGTGGCCCTGCGCGACTTCCCGCAGATCAACGCCACCTATGACGACGAAGCCCAGGTCATCACCCGCCACGGCGCGGTGCACGTGGGTATCGCCACCCAAGGCGACAACGGCCTGATGGTGCCGGTGTTGCGCCATGCCGAAGCCGGCAGCCTGTGGAGCAACGCCAGCGAGATCGCTCGCCTGGCCAATGCCGCGCGCAGCAACAAGGCCAGCCGCGAGGAACTCTCCGGCTCGACCATCACCCTGACCAGCCTCGGCGCACTGGGCGGCATCGCCAGCACGCCGGTGGTCAACACACCGGAAGTGGCCATCGTGGGCGTCAACCGCATGGTCGAACGGCCGGTCGTGGTCGATGGCCAGATCGTCGTGCGCAAGATGATGAACCTGTCCAGCTCCTTCGACCACCGGGTGGTCGATGGCATGGATGCCGCCTTGTTCATTCAGGCCGTGCGCGGCCTGCTGGAACAACCTGCCTGCCTGTTCGTGGAGTAAGCATGCAACCGATCCTCAACACGACCCTGCTGATCATCGGTGGCGGCCCTGGCGGCTACATCGCCGCCATTCGCGCCGGCCAACTGGGCATCCCTACGGTACTGGTCGAAGGCCAGGCCCTTGGCGGCACTTGCCTGAACATCGGCTGCATTCCGTCCAAAGCACTGATCCATGTGGCCGAGCAGTTCCACCAGGCCTGTCACCACGATGAGCAATCGGCGCTGGGCATCAGCGTATCTTCGCCGCGCCTGGACATCACCCGCAGCATCGCCTGGAAGGACGGCATCGTCGATCGCCTGACCTCCGGCGTTGCTGCCTTGCTCAAGAAGAACGGGGTCAAGGTGATCCATGGCTGGGCGAAGATCCTAGACGGCAAGAGCGTCGAGGTCGACGGCCAGAAAATCCAATGCGAGCACTTGCTGCTGGCAACCGGCTCCACCAGCGTGGAATTGCCCATGCTGCCGCTGGGCGGCGCGGTGATTTCCTCCACCGAGGCCCTGGCCCCGAAAGCCCTGCCCCGTCATCTGGTGGTGGTCGGCGGTGGCTACATTGGCCTGGAGCTCGGCATTGCGTACCGCAAACTGGGCGTCCAAGTCAGCGTGGTGGAAGCGCGCGAGCGCATCCTGCCGACCTATGACGGCGAACTGACCCAGCCGGTGGCCGACTCGGTGAAGAAACTGGGCATCGCCCTGTACCTGGGCCACAGCGTCGAAGGCTATGAGAACGGTTGCCTGCTCGCCAACGACGGCCAAGGCGGCCAACTGCGCCTGGAGGCCGATCAGGTGCTGGTCGCTGTGGGCCGTCGACCACGCACCCAGGGCTTCAACCTCGAGTGCCTGGACCTGAAGATGAACGGCGCGGCCGTGGCCATCGACGAGCGCTGCCAGACCAGCATGCGCAACGTCTGGGCCATCGGCGATGTGGCGGGCGAACCGATGCTGGCCCACCGGGCCATGGCCCAGGGCGAGATGGTCGCGGAAATTATCGCGGGCAAGTCACGGCGCTTCGAGCCTAGCGCCATCGCGGCGGTGTGCTTCACCGACCCGGAAGTGGTGGTGGTCGGCAAGACGCCCGAGCAAGCCAGCCAGCAAGGCCTGGATTGCATCGTCGCGCAGTTCCCCTTCGCCGCCAACGGCCGGGCCATGACCCTGGAATCGAAAAGTGGCTTCGTGCGGGTGGTCGCCCGCCGTGACAACCACCTGATCCTCGGTTGGCAGGCCGTAGGGGTGGCGGTCTCGGAACTGTCCACCGCCTTTGCCCAATCCCTGGAAATGGGTGCCCGCCTGGAAGACATCGCCGGCACCATCCACGCCCACCCGACCCTGGGCGAGACAGTCCAGGAAGCGGCATTGCGGGCCCTGGGCCACGCACTGCATATCTGACACTGAAGCGGCGACAGCCGATTTGGCCCGCTGCGCCCCAGGCGCGGCGGGCATTTTTTTGTCCTCATTACCCGGATTTCGCCGATGTCTGTAGAAGCGGGTTTACCCGCGGCTGCGGCAGCGCACTCACCGACGCATTCGCGGGTAATCCCGCTCCCACAAGGTGCGCACGACGCTCAAGAACAGGGGGTGGCCCTCACTCGAAGATGGTGTTCTTGCCCGCAGCCTTGGCCCGGTACAGCGCTTGGTCAGCCCGCGCCAACAGACCATGCTGGTCCTCATCGTCCTGCCAGCGCACCACGCCAAAACTCATGGACAGGCGACAATCGCCGATCGGCTCCATGTCGTCCAGCGCCTGGCGGATCTGCGTAGCCAGCTCCACCGCCTGCTCCACCGGGGTCTGGGGCAAGACGGCGACAAATTCGTCGCCTCCCCAGCGCGCCAGCAGGTCCTGCTTGCGCAAACACGCCCGGACGCGCTCCACCGCCTCGACCAGCGCTGCATCGCCTCGGGCATGGCCGTAGCGGTCGTTGATCGGCTTGAAATCGTCCACATCCATGACAATCAGCGACAACGGCTGGCGGAAGCGCCGGGCACGCTCGCACTCCTGGCGTAGGGTCTTTTCCAGCCGATAACGATTGGCGGTGCGGGTCAAGGCGTCGCGCTCGGCGAGCTCGAGATTCTCGTCAAGCTGGCGCTGCAGTTGCTGATTGACCCAGGACAGCTCGCGGGTACGCTCGGCTACCTGGGTTTCCAGCGACTGGTTCCTCTGCTGCAGTTCGATCACCAAGCGCTTGCCCGCGTCGATGTTGCGGTGGGCGCCGAGCATGCGCGCCACCGAGCCATCTTCGTTGCGGGCGATGATGTGGCCGCTGTCTTCGATCCACAGATAGCTGCCATCCTGGCAGCGGCAACGGTATTCGATGCGGTAGCGCTCGTTGCGCTGGTTGATGTAAGCCTCGAAGTGGGCCATCACCCGTGGGTAGTCCTCGGGGTGGATCACGCTCTCCCAGGTCAGCACGGTGTTGGCCATCGAGTGGCTCTCGTAGCCGAGCATGGCGTACCAGCCAGGGTTGCGGTACACGTACCCGGAGTTGGCATCCCAATCCCAGATGCCGTCGCTGATAAGGTCGAACAAGGTATGCAGTTGCTGCTCGCTGAAGCCGGCAGGCATCGGCCTGGACTGCTGACTCATGGACGCTCTCTCCTGGTGTCCAGCAACTGCGCCTTTCTGGGCTGCTGATGGTCATGGTGATTGCCGCCGAGCGGCAAACCTGTGCCTCTGAATGGCAAGCTTAGCGCCAAACTCGATTGGATCCAGATAGCCGATGCGGCCGCTTTCATGCCTTTTCAAGCCGCTGGCACAGGTTTTGCCCCTTCGGTGGCGTCATTGATTCGCAAGGAGCAAACCTGATGATCACCCTTAATGGCCTGGGCTGGCAGACTGCCGTTCAGCAGTACAACCGCACCGGCGCCGAGCAGCCGTTGGCCGCAGTGCTGCCGATGCGCCTGCCCGTCGCCCCTGCCACCGCCACGCCACAGCAGAACGGCCAGAGCAGCACCTCCGGGCAGAACGCCGAGGATGCACGCAAGGAAGCCTTCGCCAAACTCATGGTGATGCTGCAGAACCCGGACGTCGCCGCGCGCCAGCAGGCCAGCGTCAACGAGCAGGACACCAGCGGTGCCCTGGAGGCGTTCCGCGACTACATGGCCAAATCACCGGAAGAGAAGATCAAGGAGAAGTACCTCGCCGAGCTGGGCCTGAGCGAGGAGGAATACAACGCCTTGCCGCCTGAGCAGAAGGAAAAGATCGACCAGCAGATCGCCCAGCGAATGCAAGAAGACGTAGAGCTCAAGACCCAGGCGAAGATGGCCGGGCGCCAGGACGTGGAGCTGTAAGCGCGCAGCCACCTCCCACAAGGCTAGCGCTGCGCTTGTGGGAGCTGGCCACGCCTGGGATGGGCCGCAACGCGGCCCCCTGTCACCTCACGGCTCCTTCACTCCTGTGGTATCGCCGATCAGCGACTGCGCCTTCAGTGCAGGCCGAGGCGCGGTGCGCAAATCAGCCACCTGGCTGGCCGTCACCGACGCTTCCTGGTTACCCCAACTGCTGCGAATGAAGTTGACCACATCGGCTACCTCCTGGTCCGTCATGCGCCAGGCGAAACCCGGCATGGTGAACGTCGATGGCGCAGTTGTCGTGGCCGGCAGGGTATAGCCGTCGAGCACGATGTGGATCAACGAGGTGGCATCAGCGCTCTGCAACACCGGGTTGCCCGCCAACGCCGGGAACACCCGCGCATAGCCCTTGCCATCGGTGCGATGACAGGCAGCGCAGTTGTCCACGTAGAGAGCCGCGCCGGGCTTGGTATCGTCCCCTTTCCACAATGCCTCGGCGACCTGGCGATCTTCCTGGAATGGCTTGTCGTCCGGATTCACCGGCGGCAAGGACTTCAGGTAGCGGGCAATGGCAGTCAGGTCGGCCTCGGTCATGTACTGCATGCTGTGCTCGACCACATCGCTCATGCCACCGAATACCGCGGTACGCTCGTTTCGCCCGGTCTTGAGGAAGGCGACGATTTGCGCCTCGCTCCAACTGCCCAGGCCATCCTTGTGATCCCCTCGCAGGTTCTTGGCGATCCAGCCTTCCAGCGGCGCGCTGCCGGAGAGGTAGGCATCCCCACCGGCAGCATCCAGGGCTTTTTCCTGCATGGTCAAAGCCCGGGGCGTATGGCAGGCGCCGCAGTGGCCAAGGCCTTCGACCAGGTAGGCGCCACGGGCCAGTACCGGGTCACGTCCTGCTGCGTCGAACGGTTTGACCTCAGGTGCGAACAAACCACGCCAGAACGCCAGCGGCCAGCGCATGCTCAGCGGCCAGGGGATATCGCTCTCTTTGTTTGCCTGCTCAACCGGCTGCACGCCGTGCATGAAATAGGCATACAAGGCCTTGATGTCGTCATCGCTGACCCGCGCATAGGACGGATAGGGCATGGCCGGATACAACGTGCTGCCGTTCAGCCCGATGCCCTGGCGCACGGCACGCTCGAAGTCTTCGAGGCTGTAGTCGCCAATGCCGGTCGGATCCGGGGTGATGTTGGTCGAATAGATCGTGCCGATGGGCGTCTGCATGGGCAGCCCACCGGCGAAGGGCTTGCCCCCCTTGGCGGTGTGGCAGGCCACGCAATCCCCAGCCCGGGCGAGGTATTCGCCCTGCTTGATCAAGGCCGGGTCGCTCATCTGGGCTGCGTGCAACAGGGTGCTGGCGCCCAGGCTCAGGGCGGCGATCAGAATACGTTTCATGGTCGGCCTCCTATGCCTGCACCAGCGGGCCGGGATTTTTCAGGTACTGCTCGCGAATGGCCCGCGCCGACCAGTACGTCAGCGCCGCTACCAGACCGGTGGGGTTGTAGCCCAGCCCTTGTGGGAAGGCCGAAGCGCCTGGCACGAACACGTTGTGGACATCCCAGCTTTGCAGGTACCGATTGATCGCGCTGGTCTTCGGATCGGTGCCCATGATCGCCCCGCCATTCAAATGAGTGGTCTGGTACACCGTGGCGTCGAAATGCTGACCGAACGCCTTCATCGACGCGGTGATCGCCTTGGGCCCCATGGCCTCGGCGATCTTGCGCATGCGCTCGACCATGAAGCGATTCATCTTCACGTCGTTGTCCTTCCAGTCGAAGGTCATGCGCAGCAGCGGCTGGCCGTAGGCGTCCTTGTACACCGGGTCCAGATCCAGGTAGTTGTCGCGATAGGACTGATGCGCACCATGGGCATCCATCGACAGCATGTGGCTGTAGCTATCGGCCACTGCGGCTTTCCAGGCGCTGCCCCATTTGGGCGTGCCCGGCGGCACCTTGGTACCGGAGATGGGTTTGGTCCCGGCCTGGTTGACCCAGAACGGCGAGCCGCCCACGAACCCTTCGGGGCCGTGGTCGAAGTTGTCGGCATTGAAATCGTCCACCGCCACGCCATTGCCCCCGGCGCCGATGAACGGGTTGGTGTGGTGGCTGTTCTTGTCGAAGAACGCCGTCACGGTGGAGAGGTTCTGGAAGGCGAAGTTGCGGCCCACGACGCCTTCATTGCTGATTGGATCGTACGGCTTGCCGATGCCCGAGAGCAGCATCAGGCGCACATTGTTGAACTGGAACGCACCGAGGATCACCAGGTCCGCCGGTTGCTCCACTTCACGGCCCTGGGCATCGACGTAGGTCACGCCGGTGGCGAGGTTCTTCTCGGCATTGAGGTTCACCCGCAGCACATGGGCATTGTTGCGCAGCTCGAAGTTCGACACCTGGCGCAGGGCCGGAAGAATGTTCACATTGGGCGATGCCTTGGAATACATGTAGCAGGCGTAGCCACTGCAGAATCCGCAGAAATTGCACGGCCCCATCTGCGCGCCGTAAGGGTTGGTGTAAGGCCCGGAGGTATTGGCCGAAGGCAGGTTGTAGGGGTGGTAGCCCACTTCCCGGGCAGCCTTCTCGAACAGCTGCGCCGAAACGGTGTTCTTTTGCGCCGGCAGCGGGAAGTCATCGGAGCGGTCCGCAGCGAACGGGTTGCCACCTTTGTCGCGGCCCACCACCTGGCCCTTGATCGTCCAGGCGGTGCCGGAGGTGCCAAAGACTTTTTCGGCGAAATCGAAGTACGGCTCGAGCTCTTCGTAGCTGACGCCAAAGTCCTGGATGGTCATGCCCTCAGGGATGAAAGCCTTGCCATAGCGTTCCTCGTAGTGGCTGCGCATGCGCAGTTCCATCGGGTCGACCCGAAAGTGCACGCCTGACCAGTGCAGCCCTGCCCCTCCGGTGCCTGTGCCAGGCAGGAAAGCGCCGAACTGGCGGTACGGGACGGCAAGGTCGTTCACGCTGTGGCGCAAGGTCACGGTTTCGCGAGAGATGTCCATGAACAGCTTCTTGCGCGAGTTGTAGGTCAGCTCGTCCATGGTCTGCGGATAGACCCCGTCCGGGTAGGTGTCACGGGCAGGGCCTCGCTCCAGCGCCACCACTTGCAAGCCTGCCTCGGTCAGCTCCTTGGCCATGATCGCGCCGGTCCAGCCGAACCCGACGATGACTGCATCGACTTTCTTCATCACTTGGGCCATCTCAACCTCGCTCGCCACTGATCGATACCGGCGGAAAGGGGTAACGCTCATCGCGCTCCACCCAATCCATGAAATCGGCGCGCGCGCCAGGGAAGCCAATCAGCTTCCAGCCGGCCAGCCCTTGGTTGCCACCGTGCAGTGGGTCACTGAAAAAGCCTTCGCGGGTATTGAGCCAGAGCATGGCGAAGAAGGTCACCGCCGGTACCGAGGCAAGTGCTGCCTGGCCGCTGTCCAACGCTTCCAGGGCTTGCTGCTGTTGGGCCGGGCCCAGCTCGGCGAACGGTTTGCCCCATTGCGCCTGGCACCAGGCATCGGTCTCCTGAATGCCCAGGCGGTAGATCTCCTGTGGGCTGAGCTTGAGCTGGTAGCCCAGTTCGGCCGGGGCATCCGGGCGGAACGGCCCCTGCATGTACCACAGGCCGCCGCTGCCATAGCGCGTATTGAGCTGACGGTCGATGAACTCCGGCACGCCGGCTTCGGCGGCGCCCGGGCCGAGTGCGTCGGATGGAATCAGCACGGCCACGGCGGCGCTGATGAAGGCCCACTCCTCGGCAGTGAAAAAGGTCGGCTGATAGGCACGCGCCCTTCCCTGTTCAGGAGCAGCGGCAGGTGAGGGATCGGCAGGCTTGGCGGTTTCAGCGAGCACCACGCTACCCATGCCGGTGCTGGCGAGGGTCGCCACCGGGATGAGCGTCAGGGATTTTCGCAAGAACTCGCGCCGCGCCGGTTGTGCGAAGGCAGGTTCGTCGTTGGACATGGCTCAGGTCTCTTCTTCAATAGGTCAATCAGGTCGTGCAAGGCATACGCTCCGTTGGTCGGGGCTGTTGTTTTGGGTAAAGCATAGACATCGGGGTTGTAGCGACGCCCTCGCAGGCAAGCCTGCGAGGGGGGGAACGCGGGATTACCCTGCCCGGCGCTCCCAGGCCTGGGGGTTGACCAGGTTCGCCGGACGCTCGCCTGCCAATGCCGCGAGCAGGTTGTCCACCGCACAGCGCGCCATGGCTTCACGGGTCTCCTCGGTGGCCGAGCCGATGTGCGGGGTCACCACCAGGTTGTCCAGTTGCAACAGCGGCGAGTTCGCCGGCAACGGCTCCTGCACGAAGACATCCAGCCCGGCACCGCGAATGCGCCGCTCACGCAAGGCCTGCAACACGGCAGGCTCGTCCAGCACGCGACCACGGGAGATGTTCACCAAGATCGCCGAAGGCTTCATCAAGGCCAGCTCAGGGGCACCGATGAGGTTCTCGGTTTGCGCGCTCAGGGGCACGCACAGGCAGACGAAATCCGACTCGGCCAACAAGGCCTGAAGACTTCGATGGCGTGCCCCGTAACGCGCCTCCACCTCGGGGCGCGGCTGGCGGGTGTGATACAGCACCTGCATGCCAAAACCAGCGTTGGCCCTGCGCGCCAAGGCCTCACCGATACGACCCATGCCGACGATACCGAGGGTCTTGCCATGCACGTCGCAACCAAACTGCGCAGGGCCTATCCCGGCGCGCCAATGGCCGTCGCGGATCCAGCCGTCCAGCTCCACGACCCGCCTTGCGCAGGCCAGCAGCAGGGCGAACCCGGTGTCGGCTGTGGTCTCGGTGAGCACGTCGGGGGTGTTGGTCAGCAAGACACCGCGCCGGTCCAGCTCAGCGATGTCGTAGTTGTCCACCCCCACCGAAACGCTGGAGACCACCTCCAGTTCCGGCGCCAGGTCGAGCAGTTCGTCGCCCAGGCGCAGGCTCGCACCCAGCAGGCCGTGGGCGCCTGGCAGTGCCGCGCGCAGGCGGGCCAGACCGTCGGCCGCGGGCGCCTCGACCAGCGTCACTTCGGTGTGGGCCTGCAAACGCTGCATGAGCTGATCGGACAGGCGTTTGTAGAGAACGATGCGTTTCTTCATGGTCGGATCCTATTGACTGGGCGCCAGGCGCGGGCGCTGCACCTGTTGCGAAGGGTTGAGAACGGCGGTCAGGGCCACAGCCACCAGCAGCGCGCCGCACATGAACAGGTAGGAGGCACCTGGGCCTCCCGTGGCGCCATTGAGGTAGCCCACCAACCACGAGCCGGAAAACGAGCCCAAGGCCCCCATGCTGTTGATCAGGGCCATGGCACCGCCGGCGACATTGCTCGGCAGCAGCTCCGGGACGATGGCGAAGAACGGGCCATAGGGGGCGTACATGCAGGCACCGGCAATCACCAGCAACGTGTAGGACCACCAGAAGTGCTCGGTGCCCAGAACATAGGAGCCATAGAACGCCAATGCGGCGATCAGCAATGGCGGCCAGACGAAGCGTTTGCGCTTTTGCATCCGGTCCGAGGCCCAGGACACGCCCAGCATGGCCAGCACCGCCCCCAGGTAGGGGACCGCCGACAGCCAGCCAGCGGTAACGATGTCCAGCGCGGCAGCCTGCTTGAGAATCGATGGCAGCCAGAGCACGAAGCCGTAGACCCCAATGCTCCAGCAGAAGTATTGCAACGACAGGATGATCACCTTGGGCGAGCGGAAGGCTTCGCGGTAGTTCTTCACCGGCTTGATGCCCTGCTGCTCTGCGGCCAGAGCCTCGCGCAGCGCTGCCTTGTCTTGCGCGGCCAGCCACTTGGCCTGTTCTGGGCGGTCATCCACCAGGCGCCACCAGATGAAGGCCCAGAGCACGGCAGGCAACCCTTCGATGATGAACATCCAGCGCCAGTCGAAGTGCTTGACCAGGTAGCCGGAAACCACCGACATCCAGAGGATGGTCACCGGGTTGCCGAGGATCAGGAAGGTATTGGCCCGTGAGCGCTCGGCCCGGGTGAACCAGTGGCACAGGTAGATCAGCATGGCCGGCATCACCGCCGCCTCGACCACACCCAACAAAAAGCGGATGCCGATCAACAGGTAGACGTCCTGGACCATGCCCGTGAGCGTCGCCAGCCCACCCCAAAGGATCAGGCTGACGAAAATGAGTTTCTTCACGCTGCGCTTTTCGGCATAGATGGCGCCGGGAACTTGAAAGAAGAAATAACCGAGAAAGAACAGCGCCCCCAGCAGCGAGGACAGGGCCGGGGTGATGTGCAAATCATCGGCCATGCCTGAGGCCGCCGCGAAACCGTAGTTGGCACGGTCGAGGTAAGCGAGGCTGTAGGTGATGAAGACGATCGGCATGATGTACCACCAACGCCGTGGAGCAATTCGGTCGATCTGCATGGTGTGTCTCCTGAGCTTTTTGTTCTTGTTGCAACAGGTGCCGGCCAGGCCGGCAGGTTCGGTCGTCATGCGCTCGCGCGCATCTCGAAATGGTCCAGCTCAAAGCGTTGCGGCAGCCCTTCCATGTCTCCGCGCGATTGCACAGCCCGGCTGCCACACCAGTTGCCGCGCGTCACGGCGCGACGCAGGTCGTGGCCTTCGAGCAAGGCGCTGATCACGCCGACGGCAAAGGCATCGCCCGCCCCCACCGTATCCACCACCTGGGCCACCGGGTGCGGCGCTACCATGCCCTCGGCGCCCGCGGTATTGCGGTAGTACGCGCCTTGTGCCCCAAGCTTGATTGCCACCTGCTGCACACCACGCTCCAAGTAGAAGCCGGCGATGGCCTCGGGTGACTGCCTGCCGGTCAGCAGACGCCCCTCCTCCAGGCCCGGTAGCACCCAGTCGGCCTTGATCGCCAGGGCATTGATTTCCTGCACCATGGTCTGCAAGTTCGGCCACAGCGACGGGCGTAGGTTCGGGTCGAAGGACACACTCCGCCCACAGGCACGCATGGCATCCAGCAAACGGTGGGAAAGTTCACGGCAAGATGCCGACAAGGCTGGTGGGATACCCGTGGCATGGAGGTGTCGCGCTTTGAGCAGGCTTGGCCGTAGCACAGCGGATGACAGGTGACTGGCCGCAGAGCCACGACGAAAATACTCGACCTGCGGATCTCGCCCGTCGTCGCAGCGGGCCTTGAGTTGAAAACCTGTCGGATGTTCAGGGTCGATTTCGACGTCGTCACAGCTCAGCCCCTCACGGCGCAGGCTGGCGAGCACGAAGGCGCCGAGAGAGTCGGCGCCCACCCGGCTCAGCCAGTTCACTTTCAGACCCAGGCGGGCCAGGCCGATGGCCACATTGCTGTCGGCTCCGGCGATGCGCTTGGCGAATCCCTTGACCTGGGCCAGATCGCCACACTGCTCGGCCACGAACATGGCCATGGTTTCGCCGAAGCAGAGCACGTCCCAGTCAGCCATGGCACACCTCCGCCTCGAGCGCGGCCAACTGCACAACCTGCTCACGCGTGAACGTCAATAGATCGTCACTCACCAGGGGGTACTCGATTGCCCGCGGCACGCCTGGGGCAAAACAGGCCATCAGCTCACGCCAATCGGCCAAATCGCTCGCTTGCGGCGGGATCGCCGCCCTGCGGCCATCGGTGCGGCGCTCGACGGCCTTGCAGTGCACGTAACGCACCCAGGGTCCCAAGGCCCGCGCGGCCTGCAGGGGACACTCGTCCTGCCAGTACCAGTTACCGATATCGAAGGTCATGCCCGGTGCCAGGCCTAGGTTCGCAGCACGCTGGAAGAAGCTCAGCAACGGCTGCAGACGCCCGCCTTGAACGGTCTGGTCGTTCTCCACGTAGAGGGCTGTCCCCTGCCCCAGCAATGGGCGCAAGGCCTGAAGGTCGCAACTCTCGCGATAGTGGCCGAGGGAGACCTTCAAGGCTACAGCGCCAACCTCGTTGGCCAATTGCAACCGTCCCGCCACGTGCGGCTCCAAACTGCCATCCTCGCGCCACAGCTCCAGCGGTGTGGAGAACAGGCTTTCCAGGCCCAGCGCCGCACTGGCACTGGCAAGTTCGGCGGCGTCAGGCCATGCCTCGAACAACTCCTCGCGCCACTCCACGCGACATGCACCGGCCGCAGCCAGCAGAGGCAGGTAAGCGAGCTGACCATGGTGGCGTACGGTATCGGCGCCGAAGCTCGACAGGCTGATGGAAACAGGGTTCGCGTGCATCGTTGTAGTCCTTGTTCTTGTCGAATGAAACCGGTTTCATTTCCAGGTAAAAAACAGCGCGACACGCAGGCCGCGCTGTTTTTCAGTCAATGGGTCGGCTGGAACCTCGAACGATGAGTTCAGCACGAAGGTCCAGGCGCCGGGCGGGCAATCGACTGCCTTGCATACGCTCCAGCAGGCACTGGAACGCGGCCGCGCCGATGCGCTCAGTGGGTTGTGCCAGGGCAGTGATGCCGCCCCCGACCAACGGGTACCAATCCAGATCATCGAGGGCGACCAGGCCCAGATTATGGAACGGATGCTCGGCACGTCGGTGCAGATGCCGCATGACTTCAAGGGTAGCCACACCGTTGCAGCTGAACAGCGCCTGCGGACCATAACCTGCGCCCGCCAAAAATCCTGCCAACTGCTCCGGCAGGCGACTGCTCACTTCCAGGACTTGACCGCGCATGCCGGGCCTGCGTGCGATGGACGCCTGGAACGCAGACACCCGCTCCTGACGCGAACTGGTGCCATCGAGGGGCTCGGTGACCGCCAGGATGTCGCGATAACCTTGCCGCTGCAGGTGCTCCAATGCTTGTTCGACGGCGTCGGTGTTGTCTAGCCCCACCAGGTCGGTCTGCAGCTCGGCCAGTTGTCGGTCCACCAACACCATCGGCAGCTCGCGGCCCAAGCTGGCCAACTCACCCGCATGGTGGCCAAGGGTGTTCACGATCAGACCATCGACGTTGTACGACTGCAGCGCCTGCAAGTGCAGGCACTCCTGTTCGTCATCGCAGTCGGTGTTGCACACCACCAAGCTGTAGCCATGCTGGCGGCAAGCCAGCTCGACGCCATGCATCACCGCCACGGAATAAGGGTTTCGGATATCGGCCAGCAGCATGCCGATCAGGCCGGTACGGCCTCGCTTGAGAGC
Source organism: Pseudomonas sp. CK-NBRI-02 (assembly GCF_008124495.1). Classification (NCBI taxonomy): domain Bacteria; kingdom Pseudomonadati; phylum Pseudomonadota; class Gammaproteobacteria; order Pseudomonadales; family Pseudomonadaceae; genus Pseudomonas; species Pseudomonas sp. CK-NBRI-02. The sequence continues at coordinate 105,827 of NZ_VSJH01000007.1, forward strand.
GCTGGCCATACGATTGGGGCGATAACCGAGCCGTTCGATCACCGCCTCGATACGTTGGGCAGTGGCATCGGCGAGCAATTGCCGGTCGCCGCCGATGTAGCGCGAAACCGTAGCCTTGGAAACGCCGGCAGCCTGGGCTACCTCGCTGATGGTGACCCGCCCGCGGGCAGGCGCATGCATCTTGTTCACCCTATGACCTTCTTGTCTGTACTTATGGGCAGGGTTATGAAAACGGTTTCAATAAATCAGGGATACGGAATTCCGTCAATCGAAAATCCCAAGGGGGACTGATTGCTTGATGATCGGTGATGGGGGATGGGGGACGAAAAGGTAATGCAGCATTACCGAAAGATGGCGTCCCCGGCAGGAATCGAACCTGCATCAAGGCCTTAGGAGGGCCCCGTTCTATCCATTAAACTACGAGGACGGATAGCTGGACTCCCACACGGGGAGCTCCATTCAAGATGCTTCGCAGCAGCCAGACTGGTGTGCGAAGGCGGCGAGCATCTTAACCAGCGTTCAACCGTTTGTCATGCCTGAATCGGCTTTTTAGCCGTAGCCCTTTTCAGCAAAGCAAGACTGCTCAGGCCCGCAGGAACGGCACCTCCAAGCGGGTCATGCCTAGACAGCCGGCTGCGCGATCACGCCCTCCTCGACCAGCAAGCGCAGCAAGGCCTTGACGGTATCGGCCAGGGAAGTCGAGTTGTCCAGCACATGCACGTCAGGGTCATCTCCGGCCTGCAACAGGGCACTGCGCGCCAGGCGCTGCTCGACCTGCTCCACTGACTCCCGCCCCCTGGTCAACAGCCGCTCACGAAGCACCTGGGGCGCCACTTCCAGGCGAATGGCCAGCAGGTTTGGATACCGCCGGCGCGCTTCTGGCAAATAACCACGAGACCCATTGACCAAGACATGGCGACCACTGGACAGCCATTCATTCACCTGCACCGGAATCCCATACTGCAGGCCGTTGGCCTGCCAGTGCATGGCAAATTCCCCGTCCTCGCACATCTGCTCGAACACCTCGGGGCTGACGCTAAGGGCAGCCTCCCCCCTGGACTCGGCCGATCGGGTAATGACGCGTCTGGCGACTTCGACGCCGTTTTCGAGTAAATGCACGCGCGCAGCATCAATAAGGGAATCTTTTCCCGATCCAGACGGTCCTATCAGAAATATCAGGCGACCTCCCAGCCGGGACGTCCCGCTTGCGTCATGTCGCATAGCCACTATGCTCAAATGAGGGAACCTGCATATTTTAAGGATTTTCTATAGCCATTGCTGATTTTTGACAGATTTTGGCGGCAATAAACTGACAGCCTCACGAGTCGAAAAAAGCAAAACTTTTCAAACCAGTACTCATTTCTGATAATTGGTACTGGCAAAAAGCCTTTATTCGGATCACTATTTGTCACAGAATTGACGCCAATGAAACGGCGGCCATAGGGCAAGATGAGCACCCAGATTTGAGAACACGGTTGAACATTTTGTCACCGCCACGGTCGTAGCCACCACCGTGCGGCCAATTTGAGAACCGCTTCCCCTGAACCAGAAAAACCGGTCAATGTATATGCGCCCAATGAAACAGGCTATCTATTCAAGCCGCACCGCTGACAAGTTCGTCGTCCGCCTGCCAGACGGAATGCGTGAGCGCATTGCCGAGGTAGCGCGCAACCACCACCGCAGCATGAACTCCGAGATCATCGCACGCCTGGAACAAAGCCTTATCCAGGAAGGTGCGCTGGGCGACGAGCTCAGCATGCGCCTGGACAGTCCCGAGCTGAGTCTGCATGAGCGCGAGCTGCTGCAGCGCTTCCGCCAACTCTCCCACCGCCAGCAGAACGCGCTGGTCGCCCTCATCGCTCACGATGTGGAAATGGCTGCAGACGCTTCCTGAGTTTTGCACCACCCATAAAAAAGCCAGCTCAATGCTGGCTTTTTTTATTGCAGATCTGGTCCGGATGCTCAGAGCAGGAACAAGGTGGCCAACCCTAAAAAGATGAAGAAACCACCACTGTCGGTCACGGCAGTGATCATGACACTCGACCCCATCGCTGGGTCGCGCCCCAGACGGGTCAGGGTCATCGGAATGAGTACCCCCATCAACGCAGCCAGCAACAGGTTCAGCGTCATCGCGCCGGTCATCACCAGCCCCAGCGACCAACTGCCATAAAGCCAGAAGGCCACTGCACCTATCACCCCACCCCAGATCAGGCCATTGAGCAGCGAAACCGCCAGCTCCTTGCGCATCAGACGACCGGTATTACCCGGCGAGACTTGGTCCAGTGCCATGGCACGTACGATCATGGTGATCGTCTGGTTACCAGAGTTGCCACCAATACCCGCAACGATCGGCATCAAGGCGGCCAGGGCGACCAGCTTCTCGATGGAGCCTTCGAACAGGCCAATGACCCGCGAAGCCACGAAGGCGGTGATCAGGTTAATGGCCAGCCATGCCCAGCGGTTACGCAGCGAACGCCAGACCGAAGCGAAGATGTCTTCTTCTTCGCGCAGACCCGCCATGTTGAGCACTTCGCTCTCACTCTCCTCGCGGATGAGGTCGACCATTTCATCGATGGTCAGACGACCGATCAAACGGTCACTTTTGTCCACGACTGGCGCGGAAATCAAATCGTATCGTTCGAAGGCCTGGGCGGCATCATAGGCATCTTCCTCGGGATGGAAGGTCACCGGGTCATTGGCCATGACCTCCGCGACTTTCTTTTCCGGGTCGTTGACCAGCAGACGCTTGATCGGCAGCACGCCTTTGAGGATGCCGTCGTAGTCGACCACGAACAGTTTGTCGGTATGGCCAGGCAGCTCCTTGAGCCGGCGCAAGTAACGCAACACCACTTCCAGGCTGACGTCTTCGCGGATGGTCACCATCTCGAAGTCCATCAGCGCACCGACCTGCTCCTCGTCGTAGCTCAGGGCCGAGCGTACGCGCTCACGCTGCTGCGCATCGAGGCTTTCCATTAGCTCATGGACAACATCTCGCGGCAATTCCGGCGCCAAGTCGGCCAGTTCGTCCGCATCCATCTCCTTGGCGGCCGCGAGCAACTCGTGATCGTCCATGTCGGCGATCAAGGTCTGGCGTACGGCGTCGGAGACTTCGAGCAAGATGTCGCCGTCACGCTCGGAGCGCACCAACTGCCATACCGTCAGACGGTCTTCCAGCGGAAGAGCTTCAAGAATATAGGCGATGTCGGCGGGGTGCAGGTCGTCGAGCTTGCGCTGCAGCTCGACCAGGTTCTGACGGTGGACAAGGTTTTCCACCAGATCGTGGTGGTGACCTTCCTGACGGTGCGTCAGGTCCTCGACCACCCGCTGGCGCTGCAACAGTTCGATCACCTGGGCCAGGCGATCCTGCAGGCTCTCTTGGGCTTTCTTTACTTCTACTTCGGTCATAGGCGAACTCCACTCCCAGCAGCGGAGCACGCCGGGAGAATCAATCGGTCAGATCTAGCTTGGTAAATCGTGTTATCGAGTAACTACTGGGTAAGTCCATGGTGGTATTCCACTAGCCCCGGCGGGGCTGACGGGCGCAATCATACACTGCATCAGCTGTCAGATCGCTTAAAATTTTGGCCAGAACAATCGTTTGCGCGATAAAGCTACGACAACGCTCGAAACCAACAGTGCGACGGCGGCAAAAAAGAAAAAAGCACATACGACAGAATGTGTCAGACCTGTGCAACACCTGTTCTTGAGGGCATCGCACCTGGAATGAGCTTAGTTCGACATTGCTGACAATTCAGCGACACGGAAAAACAAAAAGCCCGCTCTAATCGAGCGGGCTTCTTGGTGTGTGGCGGACTCAGGAGGATTCGAACCTCCGACCGCTCGGTTCGTAGCCGAGTACTCTATCCAGCTGAGCTATGAGTCCGTAGGTGGTATTTTTTAGACCAGGTTACCACTGGTGAATGAACTGCTTTGACTTAACAAAACCGCCCATTAAATGGCGGACTCAGGAGGATTCGAACCTCCGACCGCTCGGTTCGTAGCCGAGTACTCTATCCAGCTGAGCTATGAGTCCGTAGGTGGTATTTTTTAGACCAGGTTACCACTGGTGAATGAACTGCTTTGACTTAACAAAACCGCCCATTAAATGGCGGACTCAGGAGGATTCGAACCTCCGACCGCTCGGTTCGTAGCCGAGTACTCTATCCAGCTGAGCTATGAGTCCGTGTCTTGCCGTGCATTATAGTTCGCTGAATCGCTTTGCCAAGCACTTTTTCGTTTAATTTCAACGACTTAAGTGATCTGCCAATTACAGCGCCCTACACGAAAAATGGCGGTGAAGGGGGGATTCGAACCCCCGATACCCTTATGAGGTATACTCCCTTAGCAGGGGAGCGCCTTCGGCCACTCGGCCACCTCACCGCAACACGGGGCGTATAATAACCAGACCCTTCCCCGTTTGCAAACCCTTTTTTGAAAAAAAATCGATAAAAATTAAAGGGTTGGTTCTTCGTCCTTCTCTTTCTTGATCCGCAGGTAGATTTCTTCGCGGTGAACGGCCACTTCTTTAGGGGCGCTCACACCAATACGCACCTGGTTGCCTTTCACACCCAGGACCGTCACGGTGATCTCACCGTCTCCAATGATCAGGCTCTCGGCGCACCGACGAGTCAGAATCAACATAACTTTCTCCTCACGCAATTCAATCAGGGACAACAGTCTGTAATGGGCAGGGCCTAGGCCGGGAAAGCAGCAGGCCCAGGTGAGCCATCGCGCGAGGCAGGACAGGTACCTGCGCAACAGCCAGAAACGCGAAGGGCGCGGCAAGCCGCGCCCCTCCAGGCAGCGTCTTACTCGCCCTGTCGGGCAGGAGCGTCAAGTTCGAACGCGGTGTGCAGCGCGCGAACAGCCAGCTCCAGATACTTCTCTTCGATGACGACCGAGACTTTGATCTCGGAGGTGGAGATCATCTGGATGTTGATGCTCTCCTTGGCCAGGGCTTCGAACATGCGGCTGGCGACACCCGCGTGGGAGCGCATGCCGACGCCGACGATGGAAACCTTGGCGATGTTGGTGTCGCCGATCACTTCACGGGCGCCGATTTCACGGGCGGTGTTCTCCAGCACGCTATGCGCCTTCTCGTACTCGTTGCGGTGCACGGTGAAGGTGAAGTCGGTGGTGTTATCGTGCGAGACGTTCTGCACGATCATGTCGACTTCGATGTTCGCCGCGCTGATCGGACCGAGGATCTTGAAGGCAACGCCGGGGGTATCCGGCACGCCGCGAATGGTCAGCTTGGCTTCATCACGGTTGAAGGCGATACCGGAAATGATCGGCTGTTCCATGGATTCCTCTTCATCAATGGTAATGAGGGTACCCGGACCCTCCTTGAAGCTGTGCAGCACGCGCAGCGGAACGTTGTACTTGCCTGCGAACTCGACCGAGCGGATCTGCAGCACCTTGGAGCCGAGGCTGGCCATTTCCAGCATCTCCTCAAAGGTGATCTTCTCCAGGCGCTGTGCCTGTGGCACCACGCGCGGGTCGGTGGTGTAGACACCATCGACATCGGTGTAGATCTGGCACTCATCAGCCTTGAGCGCTGCCGCCAGGGCCACGCCGGTGGTGTCGGAGCCGCCACGACCGAGGGTAGTGATGTTGCCGTGCTCATCGACCCCCTGGAAACCTGCCACCACGACTACGCGACCGGCCTTGAGGTCGGCGCGAATCTTCTGGTCGTCGATCTGCAGGATGCGCGCCTTGTTGTGCGCACTATCGGTGAGGATTCGCACCTGGTTGCCGGTGTAGGACACTGCCGGCACGCCACGCTTGATCAGGGCCATGGTCAACAGGGCAATAGTCACCTGTTCGCCAGTCGATACGATCACATCCAGCTCACGCGGGACGGGATGATCGGTAATCTGCTTGGCCAGGTCGATCAGGCGATTGGTTTCTCCGCTCATGGCCGAAAGCACTACCACCAGGTCGGTGCCTTGGTCGCGGAATTTCTTGACCTTGTCGGCAACCTGCTCGATCCGCTCGATGGAACCGACAGAGGTGCCGCCAAATTTCTGTACGATCAACGCCATTTCAAAGCTGCCTCAGCCCACGATGGGCACCCAATAAACAATCCATCACGCCAAGGCCCACTACTAGACAGTGGGCCTCGGTCATCTCAAAGCCCCTGCTCGGCGAACGGCACGGCCAGGGCCAGGGCATCGTCCAGCGCAGCGACGTCGACGCCACCACCCTGGGCCATGTCCGGACGGCCACCGCCCTTGCCACCGACTTTCGCAGCGGCCTGTTTCATCAGGTCACCAGCCTTGAGTTGGCTGGAGAGGTCCTTGGTCACGCCGGCCACCAGCACGACCTTGCCCTCATGCTCGCTGCCCAGCAGGATCACTGCGTGGCCGAGCTTGTTCTTCAGCTGATCGACCAGGGCCAACAGAGCCTTGCCGTCCTGCCCATCCAGGCGAGCGGCGAGAACCTTGGCGCCCTTAACCTCAACGGCCGCATTGGAGAGATCGTCCCCGGCGGCGCTGGCGGCCTTGGCCTGCAGCTGCTCGAGCTGCTTTTCCAGCTGACGGTTGCGCTCGAGCACAGCCGACAGCTTGTCGATCAGGTTGTCACGATTGCCCTTGACCAGCTGCGCGGCTTCCTTGACCTGCTCTTCGGCAGCGTTCAGGTAGGCCAGCGCGGCGGCGCCGGTGATCGCTTCGATACGGCGTACGCCAGAGGCCACGCCGCCCTCGCTGATGATCTTGAACAGGCTGATATCACCGGTACGCTTGGCATGGATACCGCCGCACAGCTCCACCGAGAAGTCGCCACCCATGGTCAGCACGCGCACGGTATCGCCGTACTTCTCGCCGAACAGGGCCATGGCGCCCTTGCGCTTGGCGGTTTCGATGTCGGTGATCTCGGTTTCCACCGCAGTATTCTTGCGCACTTCGCGGTTGACGATGTCTTCCAGCGCCTTGATCTGTTCAGGCTTCACCGCCTCGAAGTGGCTGAAGTCGAAACGCAGGCGCTGGCTGTCGACCAACGAACCCTTCTGCTGGACATGCTCGCCCAGTACTTGGCGCAGCGCTTCGTGCAGCAGGTGAGTGGCGGAGTGGTTCAGCGAGGTGGCGTGCTGCACGTCGGCATCGACCTGCGCCGCGACCTCGGCACCCACGCTCAGCGCGCCACTGGCGACAACGCCGTGGTGCAGGAAGGCGCCACCGGTCTTGGTGGTGTCACGCACATCGAAACGCATGTCGCCGGCCTGCAGGTAACCGGTGTCACCTACCTGGCCGCCGGATTCGGCGTAGAACGGGGTGCGATCCAGGATCACGACGCCCTGCTCGCCTTCGCCCAGTCGCTCGACGGACTGACCATCCTTGTACAGGGCAACGACCTTGCCCTTGCCTTCGGTGGTGCTGTAGCCGAGGAAGTCAGTGGCTACATCGACCTTCACCAGGCTGTTGTAGTCCATGCCGAAGGCGCTGGCGGAGCGGGCACGCTCGCGCTGGGCCTCCATCTCGCGCTCGAAGCCGGCTTCGTCGATGGTCAGTTCGCGCTCACGGGCGATGTCAGCAGTGAGGTCCATGGGGAAACCGTAGGTGTCGTACAGTTTGAACACCACGTCACCTGGCACTACGTCACCCTTGAGCTGGGCCAAGTCCTGTTCGAGGATGCGCAGGCCTTGTTCCAGGGTCTTGGCGAACTGCTCTTCCTCGGTCTTGAGAACGCGCTCGATGTGCGCCTGCTGGGCTTTGAGCTCAGGGAAGGCGTCGCCCATTTCGGCCACCAAGGCCGCGACGATCTGGTAGAAGAAGCTGCCCTTGGCGCCGAGCTTGTTACCGTGACGGCATGCACGACGGATGATGCGGCGCAACACATAGCCGCGGCCCTCGTTGGAGGGCAGTACACCATCGGCGATCAGGAAGCCGCAGGAACGGATGTGGTCGGCGACAACTTTCAGCGAAGGTTGATCGTCGTTGCTGCAACCGATGGCCTTGGCCGCGGCGGCCAGCAGACTGCGGAACAGGTCGATCTCGTAGTTCGAGTGCACGTGCTGCATGACCGCACTGATGCGCTCCAGGCCCATCCCAGTGTCCACCGACGGGGCCGGCAGCGGGTGCAGGACGCCATCGGCGGTGCGGTTGAACTGCATGAAGACGTTGTTCCAGATCTCGATGTAGCGGTCGCCGTCCTCTTCTGGCGAGCCGGGTGGGCCGCCCCAGATGTCCGGGCCGTGATCGTAGAAGATCTCGGTGCATGGACCGCATGGGCCGGTGTCGCCCATGGTCCAGAAGTTGTCGGAAGCGTACGGCGCCCCCTTGTTGTCACCGATGCGCACCATGCGCTCGGCCGGTACGCCGACTTCCTTGGTCCAGATGTCGTAGGCTTCGTCGTCGCTGGCGTAGACGGTGACCCAGAGCTTTTCCTTCGGCAGGTTCAGCCACTTATCGGAGGTCAGGAAGGTCCAGGCGAAGGTAATGGCATCGCGCTTGAAGTAGTCGCCGAAGCTGAAGTTGCCCAGCATTTCGAAGAACGTGTGGTGACGAGCGGTATAACCGACGTTTTCCAGGTCGTTGTGCTTGCCGCCGGCGCGTACGCACTTCTGGCTGCTCACGGCACGGGTGTAGGCGCGCTTCTCCGCACCCAGGAAGCAGTCCTTGAACTGGTTCATGCCTGCGTTGGTGAACAGCAGGGTCGGGTCGTTGTTCGGGATCAGCGAACTGGAGGCGACTCGGGTATGTCCCTGCTCTTCGAAGAAGCGAAGGAAGGCTTCACGGATTTCGGCGCTTTTCATAGGTTCTTCCACGGAAACGGCGGCCCTAAGGGGCAAACACGTCGACGAAACGACGGCAAAGGGCCGCATTATATCGGTCCTGCAAGCAAGGTGCAGTGTGTTTATGCGATAGAAAGCGTCGTTTCGACGGCTTTTAAGGCGCTTGCAAATTAAAAAGACATGGCCGGATGCTAAATGCAGCCTTTCGCCACTGGCAAGCCCATTACCGCCCAAGGGAATGGAAAATGGAACAGACGGTGAATGAAAAGGTTTTTATCAGAGATTGGCGGCCAGAATCGGACTGTCCCCCCATTAGCACAGGGGCCACCCTTTCGGCCCTACATGTATAGCGACGCGTCCGCCCTCTACCGGCTTAGCCTGCCCTCCCCATTCAAAGGAGGTCACGCTGATGACAACCCAAGCAGCAAACGCACAGATCATCGATGGCAACGGCAAAGTTCAGGAAGTCGCTATCGGCGAGATGGACGAGGCCATCGCCTACGACAATCCGACCGAGTCACAGCTCACCGCAGCACGGGTCTATTTCAACTACGAGCTGTTTGATCTCTACAAGGCAAGCAATGTCCATGTTCAGCGCAGGCTCATCGAAGCGATCGACGCCGGGACTGTGGCCGGCACACTCGACGAAATCCTGGTCTGGCTCACCACCACCGACGTGACACTGCGCCAGGAAGGCGCCTTCACCCTGCAAGCCGATGGCCAGCCTTTGACCATCCAACAAGCCTCGCCGAAGCAGCGCATTCATCTGCTGTTCATGGGCACGGAAGCCCCGGCGCATCTCACCGAGGGCATCACCCTTCCTCTGCGCGTGGACGGCAACGCAGGCGCGCAGGCGCAATTCGAGGTCACGGCGATCGACCATCTGTTTCTCTACGGCACACCGCAGTTCCAGGAAAGGGTATTTGAGCAGTTGGCCTTGCTGCCAGGCTATCCGCAGCTCAGCCGGCTATTGGATACGGCGCGCAAGCAGTACGCCACGGTGCCTGACATCGTATTGATGCAATGCCATGCAGGCCCGCCCCAACAGGGCCCCGGCTTCGACCTGCACAGGGCGATGCCGGACAAGTACGCCCATCTGTTGAGCGGAAACTACACGGTCGTGCTCTATGATCCCTACGATGCAGAAGGCCTCGACGGGCTCACCACGCTCCTGCGGATGCTGCAACACGCATACGACACCCTGGCGTCCGGCATGTTGTTCCCAGCCCCAACGCAGGGCGACTGACCACCTCAAGGCCGGCTGAGACCGGCACCGGACACAATGAAAACCCCTGCCCTGAGGCCGCTTTTGGCCTTGGGGCAAGGTTCAGGATCTGGGTATGAGCTTGGCCAAAGAAAGGCGCGGACGCGCCAGGCCTGGAAGTACGAGAGTCTGCGAACGCGTCAGCCAAGCTCACCGGCCAACGCAGGCACGATCAAGATGCCAGCGCGCAGCCCATTCCTGACCTTGGGGTTGGGGAAAATGATGCGCGCGCCCTCCTCCTCGACGACCCAGCGCATTTCAGCCAGGTCTTCAGCCAGCAGGTAGCCCTTGCTGAGCTCAGAGAAGTTTTCGATGTCAGCGGGCAGGTGCAGGTGGAAGTTATCGCTGTGCTTGATGATCTCGCGGGCGACGCTGAACAGCTGCAATCCATCGAGGCTCTCTTCGCCCTCAGGCTCGTTGCCCTCGATGATCTGCAACAGGCGAGCCTGCAAGCGGTCTAGGTTGACTTGCTGGTTATGACCAAACGGCCGCGCCTTGCCCAGCTCCAGCGTGAACGCCTCGGCTTCCAGTTGCTCGTAGGTGAAAGCACTGAAGGTGATCGATGACTTGTTCTGCAGCAACACCGCTTCCATCCCCGCGGCGTTCAGGCGAGCCAGCTCACGACGGGAATGGCGACGCCCTTCCTTGTACGGATACAGCGCGAACTGCTCGATCTTCGAACCCCGGATCGCCGTGTGCAGGTCGTAATGCAGGCGGGTACGCCCCGGCAGGCTGAAGAACACCCGGGCGAACTGCTCCAGCTCTGCCGCGCGCAAGGCCTCGGGGCCACTGGAGAGTTCATGCCGACCGTTGAACAGGCGGTTGATGTCTTGCTCGACGTAACGCTCGCCCTTGCGGATCGCCTCGGGATTGCCGAACAGGAACAATACACGCGCCCGTGGCTTGATCTCGCCACGGGCCACACCGTGGAGGAGCTCGTCGAGCAGTTCAATGGGTGCGGTTTCATTGCCGTGGATGCCGGCCGACAGCAGCAGGTCCAGGCCATTGTCCTTGCCTTCGGGCGGACGTACCTCAAGGGCGCCCTCCCCCAGCCAGCGCAAGCGCACGCCCTCGACCGTCACTTGCGTTTTCTCGGCCGGTTCATGATCGGCCAGGGTCAGGTCAAGCAGTTTTCCGAGGGCGAGCATAGGGCGTTTCCTTAGTGATGGTGACCGCAATCCGGGCCATGCACGTGATCGTCGTCACCGACTTCAGCCGGCTCCATTTCCAGTTGCAGGCTGACCAGGTTGGTCGCCATGGGGCGCAGCAGCAGGTTGGCGTATTCGGTATCGCCTTCCTCCACGTCGACGCCGATCAGCAGCTGGCCGCGGCCATCCTGCTGGATCCAGACTTCCTTGCCCTGCCAGACCACAGCAAAGCGAGTGCAGGAGGTTTCCAGCTGGGTACCATCGTTGTCTTCAAGGATCAGCCGCAGGGCATCGGACATTACAAGTTCTCTCTCAAGGTTGGCGTTGGAACGGATAGACCGAACCCAGTTTCAGGATTTGGGTCAGCTCATCCAGTGCCGTACGGCATTCGTCCAGCAGTTGCGGGTCGGCCAGGTCCGCTTCGCTCAGGCGATCGCGGTAGTGCTTGTCGACCCACTGGACCAAGGTATCGTACAGCGGCGCGGTCATGATAACGCCTGGATTGACCGCTGCCAGTTCGTTGTCCTTCAAAGCGACCCGCAGACGCAGGCAAGCCGGGCCACCGCCGTTCTGCATGCTCTGCTTGAGGTCGAACACCTTGACTTCCTTCACCGGGCCACCCTGGCTGGTCAACTGCCCCAGGTAGGACCATACCCGCTCGTTGTTACGGCACTCCTCCGGCACCACCAACAACATGGAGCCATCATTCCGGCTGAGCAGCTGGCTATTGAACAGGTAGGAGCGCACCGCGTCCTCCACCGTCACCTCGGCCCGCGGCACACGGATCGCCTGGAAGTTGCCGCCCTTGCTGGCCAGTTTAGCCTGCAACTGGCCAAGCACCGTATCGGTCTCGAGGAAGGCATCCTCGTGATAGAACAGCACTTCGCCATTGCCTACCGAAATCACGTCGTTGTGGAACACACCCTGATCGATCACCGCCGGGTTCTGTTGAGCGTAGACCACACCGTCATCGGCGAGCCCGTGCAGCCGTGCCACAGCCTGGGACGCTTCCAGGGTCTGGCGCGCCGGGTACTTCTGCGGCGCCGGGTACCGGCTGTCGAAGGCGCTGCGCCCGTAGACGAAGAACTCAACGCCTGGCTCGCCATAGGTACGGCAGAAGCGCGTGTGGTTGGCCGCACCTTCGTCACCGAATTGGGCGACTGCCGGCAGGGCCTGGTGGTGGGCGAAGTGCTTTTCGTCCGCGAACATGGCGCCCAGCACACGGCTGGTGGTGGGATGCTCGATACTGCGGTGGTACTTGCAGTTCAGGTTGGCAGCGGTGAAATGCACGCGGCCATCGGCGGTGTCGGCGCTAGGGCTGACGGTCGCGGCGTTGGCCACCCACATGCTCGAGGCCGAGCAGCTTGCCACCAGCAGAGGCATGGCCTCTTTCGCCGCGCGGCGGATCACCTCGGCGTCGCTGCCGCTGAAGCCCAGGCGACGCAAGGCTGCAACGTCCGGACGCTCCTGCGGGGCCAGCACGCCTTGCTTGAAGCCCATGTCGGCCAGAGCCTTCATCTTCGCCAAGCCTTGGCGCGCCGCTTCACGCGGGTTGGACTGCTGCTGGCTGTTGCTCTGCGAAGCCACGTTGCCGTAGGACAGACCACCATAGTTGTGGGTAGGCCCCACCAGGCCATCAAAATTCACTTCGTAGGATTTCATCGGCTAGGCTCCGAGACCTGTTGTTATAGGGTGACGCCCGGCGTCAGGGTCGCCGGCAGAGTGAGGCTCGCGGTCTCCAGCGAAGCCACTGGGTAGGCGCAATAATCAGCCGCGTAATAGGCGCTGGCGCGGTGGTTGCCGCTGGCCCCGACGCCACCGAACGGCGCGCTGCTGGCGGCGCCGGTCAGTTGTTTGTTCCAGTTGACGATGCCGGCGCGACTGCGCAGCCAGAAGTACTGGTAGCGCGCCCGGGAGTCCGACAGCAGCCCTGCGGCCAGGCCGTACTGGGTGTTGTTGGCCTCGTCGATCGCGGCATCGAAGCCGCTGTAGCGGATCACTTGCAGCAGGGGGCCGAAAAATTCTTCGTCCGGGCGGCCAGCCACAGCAGTGACGTCGATGATGCCGGGGGTCAGCAGGGCAGCGCCGGCTTGTGGCTGGGTCATCTCCAGCAGCGCCACGGCGCCTTTACCCAGCAACTCGGCCTGGGCATCCAGCAGTGCGCGGGCGGCCTGCAGCGAAATCACCGACCCCATGAACGGCGCCGGTTGCTGGTCGAACGCGCCGACACTGATGGCACGGCTGACTTCGACCAGACGCGCCAGCAGCGCGTCACCCCAGGCGCCTTGAGGCACCAGCAGGCGGCGAGCGCAGGTGCAGCGCTGGCCGGCGGAAATGAAGGCAGACTGGATGATGGTATAGACGGCAGCGTCCAGGTCCTGGACCTCGTCCACCACCAACGGGTTGTTGCCGCCCATCTCCAGGGCGAGGATCTTGTCCGGACGACCAGCGAACTGCTGGTGCAACAGGTTGCCGGTACGGCTGGAGCCGGTGAAGAACAGACCATCGATACCGGGATTGGCGGCCAGCGCGACACCGGTCTCACGGGCGCCTTGCACCAGGTTGAGCACGCCTGCCGGCAGCCCCGCCTCGATCCAACACTTGACGGTCAGCTCGGCCACCTTGGGGGTCAGCTCACTGGGTTTGAACACCACGCAATTGCCCGCCAGCAAGGCCGGGACGATGTGGCCGTTGGGCAGGTGCCCAGGGAAGTTGTAAGGGCCGAACACCGCCACCACGCCGTGGGGTTTGTGTCGCAGCACGGCAGTGGCGTCGGCCAGTGGCCCACTCTTCTCGCCCGTACGCTCACGGTAGCTCTGCACCGAGATGGCCACTTTGTTGACCATGCTGGTGACTTCGGTGGCCGATTCCCACAGAGGCTTGCCGGTTTCCTCGCCGATGCAGCGGGCCAGGGCGTCACCATTGGCCTTGAGCTTTTCGGCAAAGGCTTCCAGCACACCGATGCGCGCATCCAGGCTCAACTGCGCCCAGGCTGGAAAGGCCTGGCGTGCGGCCTGCACGGCTGCCTGCACCTGCGCCTCGTCGGCCCCCTGCCCCTCCCAGACTACGGCCTGGGTCACCGGGTTGAGCGATTGCAGGGCCTGGCCCTGCCCGGCCTGCCATTGGCCGGCGATGTAATGGGTCGTCATTTAATTGGCCTCCCGGCTAGCGGACAGCGTCACGGCGCGCACACTGTCGCCGGCCCCCAGGCGCAGGCGCTTGGCGGTCTGTGGATCGACCACCAAAGTGCCAGCCGCCAGGCGTGCCGGCGCCGCGGTGATGCGGCAGTCCTCGCGCTTGCGGTTATGAATCAGATAAGGGGTCGCATCGTCGCCTGGCGTCCCGACCGCCAGCACCAGGGTCTGGCTTTCGCGCACGGCACGGATCTTCGAGGTTTCGCATTCGATGGCCGGGCCGGCGTCGAAGATGTCGACATAGCCCTGGTAACTGAAGCCTTCGCGCTTGAGCATGGCCAGCGCAGGCTCGGTGTCGGGGTGCACACGACCGATGATGTTGCGCGCAGCCTCCGACAGGAAGCAGGTATACAGCGGGAACTTGGGCATCAGTTCTGCGATGAAGGACTTGTTGCCTACACCGGTAAGGTAGTCGGCCTGGCTGAACTCCATCTTGAAGAAGTGCCGCCCCAGGCTCTCCCAGAATGGCGAACGACCGTTCTCGTCGGACATGCCACGCATTTCGGCGATGATCTTGTTGCCGAACAGCTCTGGGAATTCGGCGATGAACAGCATGCGCGCCTTGGACAACAGGCGGCCATTGAGGCCGCTGCGGTAGTCGCCCCGCAGGAACAGGGAGCACAGCTCGGAGTTGCCCGTCAGGTCGTTGGCCAGGAACAGGGTCGGGATCTCGCGATAGATCTTCAGTTCCTGGGAGGCGCTGACGGTCAGGCCGACGCGGTAGTTGTACCAAGGCTCGCGCAGTCCCACGGCGCCGGCGATGGCGCAGATGCCGACCACCAGGCCTTCGTCGTTCTCCAGCACGAACAGGTAGTCGGTATCAGCGCGCTCGGCCTCGCCACGGAAGCTCTTCTCGGCCCAGCCGACACGGTGTCCGAGGCGACCTTCGTTGGCCGGCAAGGTGGTCAGGCCGGTGCCGGTGCTGCGTGCCAATTCGATCAGCGCGGGTAAGTCGCTGCTGCGTACGGGACGAACGATCATGCTATCTCCTTGTGCGGCGGCTCGTGCCTACCGCGAATCTCTCTGAACCGGCGCCCCGACACGGGCGGGCCGGGCGCAGGCTTAGACGGCGACCAGGCGGACACTGCCGCCCTCACCGACCCCCAGGGCATCAGCGGCTTCGTGGCTGAGGCTGACCGGTTTACCCGGCACCCAGTCCAGCTCCAGCAGCACGGCGCGGTAATCCTGCAACTGGCCGTTGCAGACCAGATAGGCGCGCCCGCCCTTGATCGGGCTATCGTCGAGTTTTACCGGCACCACCCGGCTCTGGGCGATCGAGCGGATGCCCGAGGTGCGCGCGTGCAACGTCGGGCCACCGTCGAAGATGTCGATGTAGTGCTCGGTCTCGAAGCCTTCGCGCATGAGGATGTCGAAGGTGATCTGCGCTCGCGGATGGACCTGGCCCATGGCCTCCTGAGCCTCATCGGCCAGCAGCGGCACGTAGATCGGGTAGTGCGGCATCAGTTCGGCGAGGAAGGTGCGGCTCTTCAGGCCACACAGGCGCTCGGCGTCGGCGTAGTTGAGGTCGAAGAAGTTGCGACCGATGGCGTCCCAGAACGGCGACTCCCCCTGCTCGTCGCTGTAGCCGACGATCTCGGTGACCACCGAATCGGCAAAGCGCTCCGGATGCGAAGCCATGAACAGCAGACGACCGCGGGAGTTGAGTTCGGCGAAGGCGCTGTTCACCAACTCCGGCAGCACGTAGAAGCTGGTCAGCAGGCTGTTGCCAGTCAGGTCGTGGCACAACGACAGGACGTGGATCTTGTTGTGGATCTTCAGCTCGCGCGAGGCGTGCACGAAGGTCTCGTTACGAAAACTGTAGAACGGCTCGGAGTAGCCCGCCGAGGCGACGATCGCCGAGCAACCGACGAGCTTGCCGGTTTCGTTGTCCTCAAGGACGAAGAAGTAGCTTTCTTCGCCGTTGAAGCTCACTTCGGCGGCAAAGGACGTTTCCGAGGCGGCGATCTTGTCGCCCAGGCGACCGGCGTCGTCGGGCAGCGAGGTGACACCAATGGGGCTGTCGGCAGCCATGCGCTGCACTTCGTTCAGATCCGCCATTTGCGCGGGGCGCATCACCAGCATGGTGTCACTCCTTTGGGAAAACAGGCCGACGCATCGGCACGGAAAAACAACGGGCGCGCTACTTCGTTGGAAAGCGGGCGCCCGCGCAGAAATTCGGGTATCGCCAGCCCCGACCGCAGTCAGGGCCGGCGAAGGTGACCGCGGGCTATCAGCCCTGGGTCAGCTTGGCCACAGCACGCTCGAAGCGCGCCAGACCTTCGTCGATGTCAGCATCTTCCACCACCAAGCTCGGGGCGAAGCGCACCACGTCCGGGCCGGCTTGCAGGACCATCACGCCTTCTTTCTCGGCGGCATTGAGGATGTCCTTGGCCTTGCCTTTCCAGGCATCGCTGAGCACGCAACCGATCAGCAGGCCGACGCCACGCACCTGGGTGAACAGGCCGGACTGCTGGCCGATCTTCTCCAGGCGAGACTTGAAGCGCTCGTGCTTGGCCTTGATGCCGGCCAGCGTCTCAGGCGTGTTGACCACGTCGAGCACGGCGCAGGCCACGGCGCAGGCCAGCGGGTTACCGCCATAGGTGGTGCCGTGGGTGCCGACGGCCAGGTGCTTGGCAAGGTCGGTGGTGGTCAGCATGGCGCCAATCGGGAAACCGCCGCCCAGGCTCTTGGCGCTGGTGAGGATATCCGGGGTCACGCCATAGTGCTGGTAGGCATACAGCGAGCCGGTACGGCCCACGCCGGTCTGCACTTCGTCGAAGATCAGCAGCGCGTTGTGTTCGTCGCACAGCTTGCGCGCGCCTTCCAGGTAGGCCTTGTCAGCCGGAACCACACCACTCTCGCCCTGGATCGGCTCGATCACCACAGCGCAGGTCTTGTCGGAAATCTGGGCTTTCAGCGCTTCGAGGTCGTTGTATGGCACATGGCTGATACCGGTGATCTTTGGACCGAAGCCATCGGAGTACTTGGGCTGGCCACCGACACTGACGGTGAACAGGGTGCGACCGTGGAAGCTGTTCACGGTGGCGATGATCTCGTGCTTCTCCGGGCCGAAGCGGTCATGGGCCACGCGACGGGCCAGCTTGAAAGCGGCCTCGTTGGACTCGGCGCCAGAGTTGCAGAAGAAGGCACGCTCGGCGAAGGTCGCGTCCACCAGCTTGTGGGCCAGGCGCAGGGCCGGCTCGTTGGTGAAGACGTTGGACACATGCCACAGGGTATTGGCCTGCTCGGTGAGGGCCTTGACCAGCGCCGGATGGCAATGACCCAAGGCGTTCACGGCGATACCACCGGCGAAGTCGATCAGTTCGCGACCCGACTGGTCCCAGACTCGGGAGCCCTCGCCTCGCACAGGAATGAAGGCCGCCGGAGAATAGTTGGGAACCATGACCTGGTCGAAATCGGCACGTTGCACCGGGGCTTGCTCAACGGACATCTGAGTCTCCTGAAGAGGAACGCTGGCCTGGAAGTGGCGAGCGATGGGGGGATTGTAAGGACTGATCGGCGCCTGTCCTTGCTGCCAGGCGACAACTTATTACAGCGCAAAACCCTGTTTCAGGCAGGTTTTCGGCAATGCGACAAACACTGTCGCAATCGCGCAGTGTACGGGAGAGAAAGGGATGGGTGAACGGGTGTTCACATAAGAAGAGCGGTGGCCTTTTCGCAGGTGAGCCCGCCCCACAGGCCACGCCGGGCACCAACGCCGACGGGGACCTGCAGGCGCAGGTTCACCTGCGAAAAAGGCCGACTCGAACGATCAGACTCAGCCCTTTTCGGCAGGCGCCGAACTGAGCTCGAACGGGCTGGCGCTGCGCCGCTGATTGCGGTCTTCGCGCGGGGTGGCCCCAAAGAAGTTGCGGTAGGCACTGGAGAAATGCGGCCCGGAGGAAAACCCGCACGACAACCCGATCTGGATGATCGACTTGCTGGTCTGCATCAGCATCTGCCGCGCCTTGTTCAGGCGCAGCTCCAAGTAATACTGGCTGGGTACGCGATTGAGGTACTGCTTGAAGATTCGCTCGAGTTGCCGACGGGACACGCACACGTGCTGGGCGATTTCGTCGGTGGTCAGCGGCTCTTCGATGTTGGCCTCCATCAGCAGCACCGCCTGGGTGAGCTTCGGATGGCTGGAGCCGAGCCGATTCTGCAGCGGAATACGCTGGCGCTCGCCCCCTTCACGGATGCGCTCGACCACCAGCTCCTCAGACACCGCTCCGGCAAGCTCGGCGCCGTGATCACGCGCCAGCACCGCCAGCAGCAGGTCGGTGACAGCCATGCCACCGCATGCGGTCAGGCGATCACGGTCCCAGTCGAATAGGTGACTGGTGGCGATGACCTTGGGAAAGCGCTCGGCAAAGTCATCCTGCCAACGCCAGTGCACTGCGGCGCGATAACCATCGAGCAGACCCAGCGCCGCCAGCGGGTACACACCGGCCGACAGACCACCGATCAGGCAACCGCTGCGCGCCAATTGCTTGAGCGCGGACGACAGGGCCGAGCCCACCGCCACTGGCGGCTCATCCGCCAGAAGAAAGAGCTTCTGACAGCCCTCCAGACGACCGCTCCAAGGCTCGCCCGGCAAGCGCCAGGCCCCGTCGGGCGC
Organism: Pseudomonas sp. CK-NBRI-02; assembly: GCF_008124495.1. NCBI lineage: Bacteria > Pseudomonadati > Pseudomonadota > Gammaproteobacteria > Pseudomonadales > Pseudomonadaceae > Pseudomonas > Pseudomonas sp. CK-NBRI-02. Next base: position 124,785 of record NZ_VSJH01000007.1, read on the forward strand.
TACTTCAGCCTGGAGAAACACCAACTCGTAAGACACATCCGGATGCACCCGCTGGGCGACCTGCAGCACTTCCTCGGCCAGCGCCAGGGTCAGCGGCCGGGTACTGGGCCAGATGAGAAATCCGATTCGCTGGGTGGTCATAGGGCGTGGTCCGAAACCTGGGATCGTTCGTGTCTGTGGCGCCGGGTCAGGCTGCGCTTCGCTGCGCAGCATGCCCTATTCTGGTGCAAGGTGCAGCCTTTACTTCAGGCTGCCGGAAAGAAACTGCTTGAGTCGCTCCGACTGCGGATTGACCAGCACTTCACGCGGGTTGCCGCGCTCTTCCACCAACCCCTTGTGCAGGAACACCAATTGGTTGGACACCTCACGGGCGAAGCCCATTTCGTGAGTCACCACGACCATGGTGCGGCCTTCCTGAGCCAGCGATTGCATGACCTTGAGCACATCGCCCACCAGCTCCGGGTCAAGGGCCGAGGTCGGCTCGTCGAACAGCATCACCTCAGGCTCCATGGCCAAGGCCCGGGCGATCGCGACCCGCTGCTGCTCACCACCGGACATGTGCCCAGGGAAGGCATCCTTGCGATGGGCCACGCCCACCTTGTTCAGGTAGTGCTCGGCTTTTTCCAGCGCTTGCTTGCGGCTCACGCCCAGCACATGCACAGGAGCCTCGATCACGTTCTCCAGCGCCGTCATGTGCGACCAGAGGTTGAAGTGCTGGAACACCATCGACAGGCGCGAACGCATGCGCTGCAACTGTTTGGGGTCGGCGGCCTTGAGCGCGCCATCCTTGCCGGGGACCAGCTTGAGCTCTTCATTGTTGAGCAGGATCTTCCCGGCGTGCGGCTGCTCGAGCAGGTTGATGCAGCGCAGGAAGGTCGACTTGCCCGAACCACTGGAGCCGATGATGCTGATCACGTCGCCCGCCTTGGCTTCGAGCGAAATGCCCTTGAGCACTTCGTGGCTGCCGTAGCGCTTATGCAGGTCTTGGACTTGAAGTTTGTACATGCTGTCGGTTCTCACAGAGCGATCAGTGCTTGCGTGGCGCCAGGTAGCTGAGCCAGCGGCGTTCGGCCATCTTGAACAGGCGCACCAGAATGAAGGTCAGGCACAGGTAGAACACGCCCGCCGTGATGTAGGCCTCGAAAGGCAGGTAGTACTGGGCATTGACGGTACGTGCCGCGCCCGTGATGTCGATCAGGGTGACGATCGAGGCCAGACTGGTGGTCTGCAGCATCATGATCACCTCGTTGCTGTACTGCGGCAGCGCCCGGCGCAAGGCCGACGGCAGCAGGATGCGGCGGTACATCATCATGCGCGACATGCCCATGGCCTTGGCCGCTTCGATCTCACCGTGCGGGGTGGCCCGCAGACTGCCGGCGATGATCTCGGCCGTGTAGGCGCTGGTATTGATCGCAAATGCCAGGCACGCGCAGAAGGTCGCGCTCGACAGCCAGGGCCAGAGGAAGCTTTCGCGCACGGCTTCGAACTGCGCCAGACCGTAGTAGATCAGGAACAGCTGCACGAGCATCGGCGTGCCACGGATCACATAGGTATAGAGCCAGGCGACCAGGCTCACCAGCGGCTGCTTGGAGACACGCATCAGGCCCAGGGGAATGGCCGTCAGCAAGCCGAAGAACAGCGACAGCGCCAGCAGCTTCAAGGTGGTCAGCAGGCCGCCCAGGTAAAGGGGCATGGCCTCCCAGATGACGTTGTAGTCGAAGATCATAGTTCAGCCACCTTTACGCCCACCGAATAGCGTCGCTCGAGGTACTTCAGGGCCAGCAGCGAGATGCTGGTGAGCACCAGGTACAGTGCCGCTACTGCCAGGAAGAAGGTAAAAGGCTCGCGTGTGGCGTCGGCCGCCTGCTTGGCCTTGAACATCATGTCCTGCAGGCCGACCACCGAGATCAGCGCCGTGGCCTTGGTCAGCACCAACCAGTTGTTGGTGAAGCCCGGGATCGCCAGACGGATCATTTGCGGCACCATGATGCGGAAGAAAACCTGCATGCCGCTCATGCCATAGGCCATGCCCGCCTCGGCCTGCCCTTTGGGTATACCCAGGAAGGCACCGCGGAATGTTTCGGAAAGGTACGCACCGAAAATGAAGCCCAAGGTGCCCACACCGGCCACTAACGGATTGAGGTCAATGTAGTCTTCATAGCCGACCAGCGGCGCAATGCGGTTGATCAGATCCTGACCGCCATAGAAGATCAGCAGGATCAGCACCAGATCTGGAATGCCACGGATCACCGTGGCGTACATATCACCCAGCCAGGCCAACCAGCGTACTGGCGACAAACGCAGCGCCACGCCGATCAGGCCAAGCACGATAGCCAGGGCCATCGACGACAGGGCGAGCTGCAGCGTCAGCCATGCCCCATCGAGGATGACTGCCCCGTAGCCTTTCAACATGATTGGGATTCCTCGGGACTTGGAATGAAAAATGGTGCAAACCTCAGAGCCTCTGCTGTTTGCACCATTGCACAGGTGAAACCCGACGTCTTACTGAGCTTCAGGCCCATAGATGTCGAAGTTGAAGTACTTGGCTTCGATGGCCTTGTACTTACCGTTCTTGCGGATCGCGTCGATCGCGGCATTGATGCGCTCACGATTGGCGTTGTCGCCCTTGCGCACGGCGATGCCGACGCCGTCACCGAAGTACTTCACGTCGGTGAACGATGGACCGACGAAGGCAAAGCCCTTGCCGGCGTCAGTCTTGAGGAAGCCGTCCTCGAGCAGGGTGGCGTCGGCAACGGTGCCGTCCAGGCGACCGGCCGCGACGTCGAGATAGATTTCGTTCTGAGTGCCGTAAGGCACGACGGTGGCCCCTTTGGGCGCCAGGACTTCCTTGGCGAAGCGGTCATGGATCGAACCGCGCTGCACGCCGATCTTCTTGCCGCTGAGTTCATGCAGGTCTTCGCTGACCTGAGTGCCATCCTTCATGACCAGGCGAGCCGGGGTCAGGTAGTAGCGCTTGGTGAAGTCGACCGACTTCTTGCGGTCTTCGGTGATGGACATGGACGAGAGAATGGCGTCGATCTTGCGCACTTTCAGCGCCGGGATCAGGCCGTCGAACTCTTGCTCGACCCAGGTGCACTTGGCTTTCATCTCTTCGCACAGGGCGTTGCCGATGTCGTAGTCGAAACCGGCGATGCTGCCGTCGGGTTGCTTGAAGGCGAAGGGTGGGTAGGCAGCCTCGATACCGATCTTCAACGGTTTCTCATCGGCCTGCGATACCAGGGACAACACGGACAGCGCCAGGGCGCCAAGCAGTGCGAGCTTCTTCATCAGGTAACTCCATCGGTACAGGGCAATACAAGGCAGGTGTAACGACTGCCCGACATGCGAATGGGTACAACGCGAGCCGCGGGGGTATCGACCAAGGTCGCAGACCACGAGCGAGTGAGTGGCATTTTAACGACAGCCCGGTGGCCGATATTTCTTCAAAGCGACAACTACTTACAGAAGCGCCTTGAACCGCGGCGGGCGATATTGACAGCTCCCGCGCAATATGCAAGAGCAAAAGAAAAATAACCTATAAGCCAAGCAATAAGCGGGCCTATTATTGGCAAAGCCTTGTACTCCGGCAAGTCCAGCGTGCCAGCTTGCAAGAAAAGCCCGCGCGCAGCACCACAAAGGTATCTAACTGTTTCGACTCGCCCCGCTTTTGTGCGAATCCGGTGACAGGAAAGGTTACCGATGAATGTCGGGTAACATCCCTCCAGTAAAGCAAAAACCCCGCCGGTTGCCCGAGCGGGGTTTCGTTGTTTCGAAAAACGCGAGCGAAAGGGGCGCGAAGCGCCCCACAACCATCACGCCGACGCCAACGCCATCGCCTTGTGGGTGTCGATCAGATGCTGCACCACCCCAGGGTCGGCCAGCGTCGAGATGTCCCCCAACGCATCGTATTCACCCGTGGCGATCTTGCGCAGGATGCGCCGCATGATCTTGCCCGAGCGAGTCTTGGGCAGCCCCGGCGCCCACTGGATCACGTCCGGCGAAGCGATCGGGCCGATCTCCTTGCGCACCCAGTTCTTAAGCTCCAGACGCAGCGCCTCGCTCGGTTGCTCGCCAGCATTGAGCGTCACGTACACATAGATGCCCTGCCCCTTGATGTCGTGCGGCACGCCCACCACCGCAGCTTCGGCGACCTTGGCATGCGCCACCATGGCGCTTTCGATCTCGGCCGTGCCCATGCGGTGACCGGAGACGTTGAGCACGTCATCGACGCGGCCGGTGATCCAGTAGTAGCCATCCTCGTCACGGCGGGCACCGTCACCGGTGAAATACATGCCGCGGAAGGTCTTGAAGTAGGTATCGACGAAGCGGTCGTGGTCGCCGTACAACGAACGCGACTGGCCCGGCCAGGAGTCGAGGATCACCAGGTTACCCTCGGCAGCGCCCTCGATCAGATTGCCCAGGTTGTCCACCAACGCCGGCACTACGCCGAAGAACGGACGGGTCGCCGAGCCAGGCTTCAGGCCCGTGGCGCCTGGCAGCGGGCTGATCAGGATGCCGCCCGTCTCGGTTTGCCACCAAGTGTCGACGATCGGGCAACGCTCCTTGCCCACAGTCTGGTAGTACCAGTTCCAGGCTTCAGGGTTGATCGGCTCGCCCACCGAACCCAGCAGGCGCAGGCTGGAGCCGTCGGCACCGGCCACTGCGGCCTGCCCTTCGGCCATCATGGCGCGAATGGCGGTCGGTGCGGTGTAGAGAATGTTGACCTTGTGCTTGTCGATGATCTTCGACACGCGGGTGATGTCCGGGTAGTTCGGCACGCCTTCGAACAACAGCGTGGTCGCGCCGTTGGCCAGAGGGCCGTAGACGATATAGCTGTGACCGGTGACCCAACCCACGTCGGCGGTGCACCAGTAGACTTCGCCCGGACGGTAGTCGAACACCCGCTCGTGGGTCAGTGCGGCGTACACCAGGTAGCCACCGGTGGTGTGCAGCACACCCTTGGGCTTGCCGGTCGAGCCGGAGGTATAAAGGATGAACAGCGGCTCCTCGGCACCCATTTCCTTCGGGGCGCAGTGGCTGGAGGCGACCTTCATCAAGTCCTCGTACCAGATGTCACGGTGCTGGTGCCAGGCAATGTCACCGCCAGTGCGCTTGCACACGATGATCTTCTGCACGCTGCTGGTTTCAGGGTTGGTCAGGGCCAGGTCGACATTGGCCTTGAGCGGGGTACGACGACCACCGCGCACACCTTCGTCGGCGGTGATGACGACCTTCGAGCGGCAGTCGATGATGCGCCCAGCCAACGCCTCGGGCGAGAAGCCACCGAACACCACCGAGTGGATCGCGCCGATGCGTGCGCAGGCCAGCATGGCCACCACGGCCTCAGGGATCATCGGCATATAGATAGTCACCACGTCACCGCGGTGCACGTCCTGGCCACGCAGGGCGTTGGCGAACTTGCAAACCTGCTCGTGCAACTCGCGATAGGTGATGTTACGGCTGTCAGCCGGGTCGTCGCCTTCCCATATGATGGCGACCTGATCGCCACGCTCGGCCAGATGACGGTCGAGGCAGTTGTAGGAAACGTTCAGAGTGCCATCAGCGAACCACTTGATGTCGACATGGTGATCGTCGAAGGAGGTCTGCTTGACCTTGGTGAAGGGCTTGATCCAGTCCAGGCGCTGGGCCTGCTCGCGCCAGAAGCCGTCCGGGTTGATCACCGACTGCTGGTACATGGCCTTGTAGGTGGCCTCGTCGGTCAGGGTATTGGCCGCAACCTCGGGACGAACGGGATACAGGGGAGCCGCACTCATCTGTTTTACCTCGGTGTAATAGTTGTTTTTGTATGGAATCGTTTGTAACTGTACCAGAGCGCGAAAAGCCATTCGACGTTGGTAGTAGCGAAACGCTGAATTCCCTACAAAAACTTACACAACCGCTCTAACCCAGCACTCACAGGGCGGTGAAGAAAAAAAACGAGGAGCCGATCCTGGGGATTGTTACAGATTCTGTCAAAAGGCAAAAAAACTTTATCAAAAGTCCATCTGTTTCAGTGCACTGCCCCGCCATAAAATTCATCTCGCCAACAACGGCAAGGCGATTAACTCAAGTAACAGCCCCCACGAAGGCAAGTTGATCCCTCTCTTGATCCGATAGTTAAGACCTGGCTGTACTCGCGGCGCCAAAAGCGCCGCGTGCCCCCTCACGACCTAAAATAGGTAAATTGAAAATGAAAGCGTTACTGGCATTGGTACTTGGCGGTCTTTGCAGCGCGGCGATGGCCGACGAAGTTGCAAAGGATGTCGAGCAGATTCCGGTTGAGCAGTACAGTTACTCGCAGCATCTGGACATCGCCCGCGTGCTCTCCATGAGCGAGGTCCCGAACGTCTGTGAAGTGGTTCCAGCCCGCATGACGTATGAGGATTCCCAGGGCCAGAAGCACATCCTCGAATACCGCGTGATGGGCAACGGCTGCTCCAACGGCTGACATTGGCAGTAACGCCCGCTGCGCCTCGAACATCCCGAGGCGCAGCGCCAAAAGTTGTGTTTACTCAATATCCGAGTAATTCATATCTCTTACTTCATTCCGCCGATTTGTTGAGCGAGTAATCGCGCAACTTATTGGCTATTGTCGTATGTGAAACACCCAGACGTTTGCCCAGCGCTCGACTACTGGAATATTCCGTCATCAAGGATTCCAGCACGGCCTTTTCAAATCGTCCGACAATTTGCGCAAGATCCCCTTCCAGCGAAAACTCACCCAATGGTTGCCGCGCCCCATAGTCCGGCAGGCGAATATGCTCGCCCTTCACTACACCGCCCTCGCACAACGACACCGCCTGGAACAGCACGTTCTCCAACTGGCGCACATTGCCTGGCCAGTGGTACTGGCTGAGCTTGTCCATCGCCGCTGGCGCCAGACGCGGCATCGGGCAACCAATCTGCCGACTGGCCTGGTCGAGAAAATGCTGCACCAGCCCGTCCAGCCCGTCCATGCACTCGCGCAGCGGCGGGATATGCAGCGACAACACATTGAGGCGGTGATACAGGTCCTGGCGGAACTCGCCCCGGGCGCACAACTCGGAGAGATCGACCTGGGTGGCGCAAATGACCCGCACATCGAGATACACCTCCTCGTCACTGCCCACCCGGCGGAAGCAGCCATCCTGCAGGAACCGCAGCAGCTTGACCTGCAGGCGCGGGCTCATCTCTCCCACACCGTCGAGGAACAACGTGCCACCGGCGGTCAGCTCCAGCAGGCCCAGCTTGCCTTCGGCCCGGGCGCCTTCGAAAGCCCCCGGGCCATAGCCGAACAGCTCAGTCTCAGCCATCGATTCCGGAAGGCCCGCGCAGTTGAGTGCCATCAGCGGCGCCTGGCCGCGTGGGCTGGCCAGGTGACAGGCACGCGCCAACAGCTCCTTGCCGGTACCCGTTTCGCCTTCGATCAGCAGCGGTGCATCCAGAGGCGCCATGCGCCGCGCCTCGCGCACCACCGCAGCCATCACCCGAGAGCTCTGGAAAATACTGTCGAAGCCGCGCAGTTCCTGCTTGCGCACGTTGTAGATACGCTCACCGATACGATCTGCCCGGTGTAGCGTCAGCACCGCACCCGCCAGCGCCTCGCTGTCGTCGTGCTCCGATTGCAGCGGCGCGATATCGGCAAGAAACACATCGCCCTTGACCTTGACGCGCAAGCCGTTGATCCGCGACTTGTTGGCCCGTACCAGTTCCGGCAGGTCGAAGTCCTCGACATAGCGCGCCAGCGGAAGCCCCGGCACTTCGTCGACCCGCACCCCCAGCAACTGGGCGGCGCTGCGGTTGGCCGCGACGATGCTGCCGCCCATGTCGACCGACAATACCGGGAAATCCAGCGCACCGAGCAAGGCGTTGAGTTCCATGTGCCGGCGTTCGCTGGGCATCAAGCCTACGCGTTTGACCCCGAACACACCGGCGATCGACTCGAACTTGGGCCGCAGCGCCTGGAACTGCAGGTTGATCAGGTTCGGGCAGTGCAGGTAGATGGCATTGCCGTGATCGCCGCCAACCTCCCCACGCAACACGTTGATGCCGTATTCCACCAACAGGTTGAGGATGTCCCGCAGGATGCCGATGCGGTTCTGACAATGCACTTTGATACGCATGGAAAAGCCCCGAGGCGCGCAGAAATTTCAGCGACGCGTGGAAAAGTCGTAAAGATAAGCTGACAAAAACCCAGCTAAGGCCAGCTCGATGCCTGTGATTTTCCGGCATCCCGGCCTTTTTGTAAAATTAACGTTACAGAAACTACGTAGCGATTCGGCCCACCCACGCGCCATACCTCGTGCAAAGGCTCAGGCAAGGGGATATTCCTTAAGGCATGTCCTGCACATAACAAGAAAGCCCTCACCAGGAGAGCCACATGAAACAGACGCAATACGTGGCACGCGAGCCCGATGCGCATGGTTTTATCGACTACCCGCAACAGGAACACGCGGTGTGGAACACCCTGATCACCCGACAGATGAAAGTGATCGAAGGCCGCGCCTGCCAGGAATACCTCGACGGCATCGAGCAGCTCAAGCTGCCCTACGACCGCATCCCGCAACTGGGCGAAATCAACAAGGTCCTGGGCGCCACCACCGGCTGGCAAGTCGCCCGCGTCCCTGCGTTGATCCCTTTCCAGACCTTCTTCGAGCTGCTGGCCAGCAAACGCTTCCCGGTGGCCACGTTCATCCGTACCCCCGAAGAGCTGGACTACCTGCAGGAACCGGACATCTTCCATGAGATCTTCGGCCATTGCCCGCTGCTGACCAACCCCTGGTTCGCCGAGTTCACCCACACCTACGGCAAGCTGGGCCTGGCGGCGACCAAGGAAGAACGCGTCTACCTGGCCCGCCTGTACTGGATGACCATCGAGTTCGGCCTGATGGAGACTGCCCAAGGTCGCAAGATCTACGGCGGCGGCATCCTCTCCTCGCCCAAGGAAACCGTCTACAGCCTGTCCGACGAGCCAGAGCACCAGGCGTTCGATCCGATCGAAGCCATGCGCACGCCCTATCGCATCGATATCCTGCAGCCTCTGTACTTTGTCCTGCCTAACCTCAAGCGTTTGTTCGACCTGGCCCACGAAGACATCATGGGCATGGTCCACCAGGCCATGAAACTGGGCCTGCACGCGCCGAAGTTTCCACCCAAGGCGGCTGCCTGAGCTGCCTTGTCGATAACAACTCAAATCGGAAAAACACCCATGAATGCCTTGAACCAAGCCCATTGCGAAGCCTGCCGCGCCGACGCCCCTAAAGTCACCGACGAAGAACTGGCCGAACTGATCCGTGAGATCCCGGACTGGAACATTGAAGTGCGTGACGGCCACATGGAGCTGGAGCGTGTCTTCCTGTTCAAGAACTTCAAGCATGCCCTGGCCTTTACCAACGCCATCGGTGAAATCGCCGAAGCCGAAGGCCACCACCCTGGTCTGCTGACCGAGTGGGGCAAGGTCACCGTTACCTGGTGGAGCCACTCGATCAAAGGCCTGCACCGCAACGACTTCATCATGTGCGCCCGCACCGACGAAGTCGCCAAGACCGCCGAAGGGCGCAAGTGATGCATTTCGCGGCCATTGGCCGGGTCCCAGGCGACCCGATCCTCGGGCTGATGGAAGCCTACGCCCGCGACACCAACCCGGCCAAGTTCGACCTGGGCGTGGGCGTGTTCAAGGACGCCCAGGGCATGACCCCGATTCCCGCGGCGGTCAAGCAGGCCGAGCAGCGCCTGGTGGAGCATCAAGCCACCAAGAGCTACGTGGGCGGCCATGGCGATGCTGAGTTCGGCCGCCTGGTCAGCGAACTGGTCTTGGGCAGCGACTCGCCGCTGCTCGACAGCCACCGTGCCGGCGCCACCCAGACCCCTGGCGGCACCGGCGCCCTGCGCCTGGCGGCGGAGTTCATCGCCCATTGCCTGCCGGGGCGTGGCATCTGGCTCAGCGACCCCACCTGGCCGATCCACGAGACCATTTTTGCTGGCGCCAAGCTTAAGGTGTCCCATTATCCCTACGTGGGTGCGGACAACCGCCTGGATGTCGCCGGCATGCTGGCCGCTTTGGAACAGGCTCCGGAAGGCGACGTCGTGCTGCTGCACGCCTGCTGCCACAACCCCACCGGTTTCGACCTGAGCCAGGACGATTGGCGCGCCCTGCTCGAAGTCGTGCGCAAGCGCAACCTGCTGCCGCTGATCGACTTTGCCTACCAAGGTTTCGGTGATGGTCTGGAAGAAGACGCCTGGGCGGTTCGCCTGTTCGCTGCGCAACTGCCTGAACTGCTGATCACCAGTAGCTGCTCGAAAAACTTTGGCTTGTACCGCGACCGGACCGGCGCACTGCTGGTCTGCAGCCATGACGCCGAAAAGCTCCTGGATGTACGTAGCCAACTGGCGCTGCTGGCCCGCAACCTGTGGTCCACACCACCGGACCATGGCGCCGCGGTGGTCGCGCAGATCCTCGGCGATCCGGCCCTCAAGGCGCTCTGGATCGAAGAGGTCAACGCCATGCGCCAGCGCATCGCCGAATTGCGCGAGGGACTGGTCAAGGCCTTGGCCCCCCATGGTCTGGCCGAGCGCTTCGCCCACATCGCCGCGCAACGCGGGATGTTCTCCTACACAGGGCTGAACCCGGAGCAGGTCCGCCTGCTGCGTGAAAAGCACAGTGTGTACATGGTCGGCACAGGTCGGGCGAATATCGCCGGGGCCGATGCGCAGCGACTGGAGCAACTGGCAGCGGCCATCGCCGACGTCTGCCGGTAAGTGCCTATTCGCGGGTAAACCGCTCTGCCAAGGCTTGCACGAGGCCTTTGCCGGAGCGGGCTTACCCCGCGAAAAAGCTTCCCCGATTGTCCGATAGTCGCCCGCAAAACCGCGCCGCAGGGCGGAAAAAACTCAAACTGTCATCCGGACTCCTGTATCCTGCCCCAACTTTTTCGAAGCCACACACGCGCCTGGCGCAGTCTTTTCACTCACACTTGCGAGGAACGACGAGATGCATGAAATCCCGAATCTTCCCTTCCCAAGCCTGAACCCCGAAGAGCAAACCGTTGCCGCCCACACCGAACCGACGCCTGCCGTCGAACAGGATGGCGACGATCAATCCAGCGCTGACCAGGAATAAATCGCGCATCCCCCAGACTGTGTGAAAACGGCTGACTCGCGGGAACTTGCCCGTCATCGCGTTTTCACACCGTCCAGAACCCTCTACCCGCCAAAGACCTCCATGCCCGACTCACCGCGTCTCCTTGCGGTCACCCTGCAAGTCGTCTCCATCGTCCTTTTCACCTTTATCGGCTACCTGAACATCGGCATTCCCTTGGCCGTGCTGCCGAGTTATGTGCACAACGACCTGGGTTTCAGCGCAATTGTTGCGGGGTTGGTGATCAGCGTGCAGTACCTGGCCACCCTGCTCAGCCGCCCCCATGCCGGGCGCATCATCGACAATCTCGGCAGCAAGAAGGCCGTGATGTATGGCCTGCTCGGCTGCGGCCTGAGCGGCGTGCTGATGCTGGCCAGCAGCTTCTTCCCCCACCTGCCCTGGCTGAGCCTGGCGTGCCTGCTCATTGGACGTCTGGTGCTGGGCAGTGCAGAAAGCCTGGTCGGCTCAGGCGCCATCGGCTGGGGCATCGGCCGGGTCGGTGCCGAGCACACCGCCAAGGTGATTTCCTGGAACGGCATCGCCAGCTATGGCGCCCTGGCGGTTGGTGCGCCGCTTGGAGTGCTGATGGTGAAAAGCCTGGGGCTGTGGAGCATGGGCGTGAGCATCATCCTGCTGGGGATCATCGGCCTGTTGCTGGCCTGGCCCAAGCGTGCCGCGCCGATCGTCGCCGGCGTGCGGCTACCGTTCCTACGGGTCTTGGGCAAGGTATTCCCGCATGGCTCGGGGCTGGCCCTGGGCTCGATCGGTTTCGGCACCATTGCCACCTTCATCACGCTCTATTACGCCAGCCGCGACTGGAACAACGCAGCGCTGTGCCTGAGCGTGTTCGGGGCCTGCTTCATCGGGGCCCGCTTGTTGTTCGGCCACTTGATCAATCGTATCGGCGGGTTCCGCGTGGCCATCGCCTGCCTGGCCGTCGAAGCCCTTGGCCTGTTGATGCTATGGCAGGCGACCAGCGCGGAGCTGGCCCTGGCGGGCGCCGCCCTCAGTGGTTTCGGTTTTTCGCTGGTATTTCCGGCGCTGGGCGTGGAGGCAGTCAATCAAGTCTCAGCTGCCAACCGCGGGGCTGCGGTGGGCGCCTATTCGCTATTCATCGATCTGTCGCTGGGCATCACCGGGCCCTTGGTGGGCGCGGTGGCGTCGGGCTTCGGCTTTGCTTCGATCTTTCTGTTCGCAGCCGGCGCGGCGGCTTGCGGGCTGGTGTTGAGTCTCTATCTGTACCGCCAGGCACGACGCCCGCGCCAGCACGCCGACGAAACCTGAGAGCCCTGCACTGCCTGATCCGCTTCTTCGCGGGTAAGCCCGCTTCCACAAGGGTTGGCGATGATCCTTGTGGGGGCGGGTTTACCTGCGAAGAGGCCAGAACGGCTAACGCTGCGCGTACTGCAACACCACTTCCAGTGGATGGCGCATCTGACGCTCGGTCATGCGCTTGACCTGGCTGCGGCACGAATACCCCGTGGCCAATGGCTCTCCCTCCTTGTCCAGCTTGGTGGCCCAGGACTGCTCGAAGATGGTCCGCGAGGTCTGCTGGTTGCGCGCCTCGTGGCCATAGGTGCCGGACATGCCGCAGCAACCGGTAGCCTCAGTGACCAGTTTCAGGCCCAGACGCGCGAACACCTGTTCCCACTGCCGGGTGCTGGCCGGCACATTGGTCTTCTCGGTGCAGTGGGCCATCAGGCGGAAGCTGCCAGCGTCGACGGCAGCCTGCTCCGGCAGCACGTCCATCAGCCACTCCTGGGGCAACAGTACCTTCGGACAGCCGTCCAAGCCATCGACCTTCTGGTACTCCTGGCGATACACCAGGGTCATGGCCGGGTCCAGGCCTACCAGCGGTACACCGCATTCGGCCAGCGCCTTGAGCTGGGTGGCATTGCGGATCGCCGCCTTGGCGAAGGCCCCCAAGAAGCCCTGCACGTGCAGCGGCTTGCCATTGGCGCTGTAAGGCGCCAGGAACACCCGATGGCCCAGACGATGCGCCAGCTCGATGAAGGCCGCCAGCAATGGCGTCTCGAAGTAACGGGTAAAGGCATCCTGAACCAGCACGATGGCGCGCTCGCGCTGGGCCGGGGTCAGCTCGCGCAGAGCCGGCACACTCGCCACACCGACGCGGCAGCGGGTCAAGGTCGACTGGAAGTTGAAGCGGCTGATCAATGGGCTGTCGACCATGCCGACCTTGTCGGCCAATAGCTTGCTCACCCATTTGGAGCCCATCACGGCGTTGTACAGGCCAGGCGCGTGAGCCAGATACGGGATGGTGAACTCCAGCGAACCGATCAGGTAGTCGCGCAGCGGGCGCTGGTAACGGCCGTGGTACAGCTCGAGGAAGCGCGAGCGGAAGTCCGGCACGTTGACTTTGATTGGGCACTGTCCGGCACAGGATTTACAGGCCAGGCAGCCGGCCATGGCGTCATAGACCTCGTGGGAGAAATCCTCCTGCCCCTGCTGACGGGCGCGGGCATTGCGCAGGCGTGCCGGCAAACCCTTGAGCCAGGACACCTTGCCACGTGCGGCAGCGAGCACATCGATATCCGCCTCGCCCTGCAAGCGCAACCATTCGCGAATCAGCGAAGCGCGGCCCTTGGGCGAATGCTGACGCTCGCGGGTGGCTTTCCAGGAGGGGCACATGGCGTCGTTGGGGTCGTAGTTGTAGCAGGCGCCGTTACCGTTACAGTGCACCGCGCTGCCAAAGCTCTGCCAGACACGCTCGTCGATGGTGCGGTCCAGGTCGCCGCGCAGGGTCACGCCATCGACCGGGGTCAGGCCTTCGCTGCTGTCCGGCGGCGTGCAGATCTTGCCCGGGTTGAGCTGGTTATGCGGGTCGAAAGCGCCCTTGAGGCGTTGTAGCGCCGGGTACAGCTCGCCGAAGTATTCCGGCACGTATTCCGAGCGCAGGCCCTTGCCGTGCTCGCCCCACAACAGGCCGCCATAGCGTTGGGTCAATGCGGCGACGGCATCGGAGATCGGCTTGACCAGCGCAGCCTGGGCCGGATCCTTCATGTCCAGGGCTGGGCGCACGTGCAGCACACCGGCATCGACGTGACCGAACATGCCGTAGGCCAGGCCATGGCTGTCGAGCAATGCACGGAAATCAGCGATGTAATCGGCCAGTCGCTCCGGCGGTACCGCAGTGTCTTCGACGAACGGCTGCGGGCGAACCTCGCCCTCGACATTGCCCAGCAAGCCCACCGAGCGCTTGCGCATGGTATAGACCTTGGTCACCGCCTCGGCGCCTTCGGCCAAGGTGTGGCCCAGGCGCTCGACGCTGGTATCGGCTTTCAAGTGAGCGATGAATGCCTCGACCCGAGCGTTAACCTCGGCCGGCTCGTCACCGCAGAACTCGACCAGGTTGATGCCCAGGGTCGGACGCTCGGGGTCGGCCGGAAAGTATTCAGCGACGCTGTGCCAGACGATGTCCTGCATCGCCAGCATCAGCACCTTGGAATCGACGGTCTCGATCGACAATGGCTTGTGCGCCATCAGCGCGTTGGCATCGCGCAGGGCATCCATGAAGCTGGTATAGCGCACGTTCACCAGCACAGCGTACTTCGGAATCGGCAGCACGTTGAGCTTGGCCTCGACCACATAGCCCAGCGAGCCCTCAGCGCCGCACAGCACGCTGTTGAGGTTGAAACGGCCCTGTTCGTCGCGCAGGTGCGCCAGGTCGTAGCCGGTCAGGCAGCGGTTTAGCTTGGGGAAAGTGCTCTCGATCAGCTCGCCCTGGGTTTGCTGGATCTCCCGGGCCATGCGGTACACCTCACCGACCCGGCCGGGCGCAGCGCAGGCCTGCTCCAGCGTGGCATCGTCAATCGGCAGGCTGTGCAGACGCTCACCGCCGAGCAGGATGCTGTGCAGTTCGAGCACGTGGTCGCGGGTCTTGCCGTAGGTGCAGCTGCCTTGGCCGCTGGCGTCGGTGTTGATCATGCCACCGACGGTGGCACGGTTGGAGGTGGACAGCTCCGGGGCGAAGAACAGCCCATGGGGTTTGAGCTCAGCGTTGAGCTGGTCCTTGACGGTACCGGCCTGGACCCGGACCCAACGCTCCTCGACGTTGATCTCAAGGATCTTGTTCATGTGCCGCGACAGGTCGACAACGATACCGTCGGTGAGCGACTGGCCGTTGGTGCCGGTGCCGCCACCACGCGGGGTCAGCTTGATCTGGCGGAACCGTGGCTCGGCCATCAAGGTGGCAACCCGGGCGACATCGTCGGCGTCCATCGGGAACACCGCCGCCTGGGGCAGGCGCTGGTAGATGGAGTTGTCCGTGGCAAGCACGGTACGGGTGCCGTAGTCGGCGCTGATCTGGCCACGGAAGCCGCTGTTGCGCAGCGCTTCGAGGAATTCTGGGTAGTGGGCGGCGGGCGCACGGGTCGACAGCTGGGCGATCATCGAAGGATGGCCTCTATATAGGCAAATTCACGGAAATACTGTCACTCCGGCATGGATGGAATGCGCAGGGATGACGAATGCGCCAATGTTCCTGTAGTTTCCAGCCAAGGGCAAACGGATATTCCTGCCGCTATCGATGAGTTTTGCGAATGAATTACCGCCACCTGACCCCATCGATGTCGTTACTGCTGGCCTTCGAGGCCGCCGCCCGACATGAGAGCTACACCCGCGCTGCTGCCGAACTGTCCCTGACCCAGAGCGCGGTCAGCCGACAGGTGCAGGCGCTGGAGCAGCAGCTGGGTTTGACGCTGTTTCGCCGTGAAGGGCGCCAGGTCCAGCTGACCGACGTAGGCCGCCTGTATCAGCGCGAGCTCAGCGAAGCCCTGGGGCGCATCCGCAGCGCCACCTTGCAGGCCCTGGCTTACCAGTCGGGCGTCGGTACCTTGCGCCTGGCCACCTTACCGACCTTCGGCTCCAAATGGCTGCTGCCACGCCTGCATGCGTTCTATACCGCGCACCCCGGGATGCTGGTGCACATCCATTCACGGATCGAAGCGATCAACTTCGACACCAGCGAAATCGACGCCGCCATCGGTGTCGCCACCCATGACCTGCCGGGACTGATTTGCCATCGGCTGCATGCCGAAGAGCTGGTCGTCATCCTGCCACCAACGGCTGCGGACGATGTCCAAGGCTGGGACCCTGCGCGCATCAGCGAACAAGTGCTGCTCAACGTCGCCAACAACCCGCATGCGTGGGGCGAGTGGTTCTCCCACCATGGCCTGCCCCATCGCAGCATGCGCCTGGGGCCAAGCTTCGAGCTGACATCGCATCTGATCCAGGCCGTACGGGCGGGAATCGGCATCGGCCTGGTACCGCGGATCCTGGTGGAAGAAGAATTGGCCAGCGGTGAGCTGGTCAGCGCCGGGGGCGCCTTTGCCAGCCAGCGCAGCTATTACCTGATCTATCCACCGCGCAACGAGGCGCTGCCCTCGCTGCGGGCGTTCCGAGGGTGGTTGCTGGAACAGATCTGATCGCCGCCTAGCCGTGATTGCGCTCGAACGTCTCCCGCCCCATCGCCTTGATCTGCCCTTCGATCAAGGCATCGAAAGGCCGGCACAGCGCATCGAAACGCCCAACGCCCTCCAGGGCATTCAAGGCTTCGACCACGGCCTCGATGGTCGACAAGGCGCCCGGCTCCGGCGCCTTGCGCAACCGGTAGCGTGAGGGCGGTACCTGACCCAGGGTCACCCGTGGCAACGCGTCGAGCAGCGGATTGAGATACAGCAGCTTGCGTGCCTTGCGCCAAGTGCCATCGGGCACGATCAACAACAGCGGCGTATCGTCTGCGATTTCGTAAGCCGACAACACCTGCGCCTGCTCCCCTGGGAACAACAGCACCGGCCGGTACCCGGGTGTGGCGAGCAGTGCCGGCAGGTCATCGAATACCTCGCCTACCCGCAGTTCGGCGTTCACCAGGCCAAGCGCGGCCAGGCGTGCGGTGTTCAAAGCATGGGACACTTCGCTGGGATGCTGCAGCAGGACCACGCGGGTCCTGCTGTCGAGGCTGGGAATCAATGGGCAAAGGCAGTGATCGAGCGGACGCTGGCAGCGTTCGCAGCGGGGTCTGGACATCGGCTTCTCCTTACCCGGCGCAGTGTGCCACAGCCGCTCGGAAAAGCCCCACATCCCTGTGGGAGAGGTGAATTTTCAGCGATTGAATCGTTCGGCCAGGCTGTGCAGGTACTCGGCCATGCGTTCGAGGTCCTGGCTGATCTGCGCGCCCTGCTTGGCCTGCCCGGCGCTCTCGTCGCACAGGTGGGCGATCCGCACGATCTGCTGATTGATGTCCTCGGCGACATGGCTCTGCTGCTCCGAGGCCGTTGCCATTTGCTGGCTCATGCCAGTGATACGGCTGACCGCCTGGACGATACCGGACAACGCCTCCTGGACCGCTTCGACGCTGTGCACGCTGTCTCGGGAAATTTGCTCGCCGCGGTTGGCGGTGGTGACCGCCCGCTCAGCGCCCGAACGCAGCGAGGCGATGATGTGATGGATTTCGTCGGTGGAAGCACGGGTGCGCTGGGCCAGGGAACGTACTTCATCGGCCACCACCGCGAATCCACGCCCCTGCTCGCCCGCCCGCGCGGCCTCGATCGCTGCGTTGAGCGCCAGCAGGTTGGTCTGCTCGGCAATGGAAGTGATCACATCCACCACGCTGCCGATCGACTGGGTCTGTTCGGCCAGCGCATTGACCGCCTGCCCGATATCGTTGACCGCATCGCTCATGCTGCCCATGGCCTTCAGACTCTGTTGCGCCAGCTCACTGCCTTGCTGGGCCAGATGATCGGCATCGCTGGCGGCGTGAGCGGTGCTTTGCACGTTGTGGGTAACTTGCTGGATGGTTGCGGCCATCTGGGCGATGGCGGTGGCCGACTGGTCGGTCTCGCTGCGCTGGCGGTCGAGCATCTGCGCCTGGGCATCGGACAAACCGGCCGACTCCGCCGCCCGCGACTTGACCCCGACGCCGGCATCCACCAGACGGGTCAGGGCTGTTTGCAGGCGAGCCTCTTCACTGATGATCGCCAAGTCCAACTGCCCTTGCAGACCAGGGTTGTCGCTGTAGGTCAGCGCCACCAACGGGCTGGTGAACGCCTTGGGGTGCTCGGCCAAGGTCCGGCGAATGGCTTGGTTCTGCCGGTGTTCGATCCAGTACCAGGCCCCCAGCATGCTGGCCATCAGCACGCCCAGCGCCGCGTACTGCGGTAACCAGAGATAAGCGGCGGCCGACGCGAAACCTGCGCCAATCAGCGGCAAGCCATGTTGCAGCCCGGACCCGAGGCGTGCGGCCCAAGGCACTGCCGAACGTCCGCCACGCAAACGCGCATAAAGCGCCTCGGCACGGCGAATCTGGTCACGGGTCGGGACCGAACGTACCGACTCGTAGCCGCTGATCCGGCCATTTTCATAGATGGCCGTGACGTAGGCGCTGACCCAATAGAAATCACCGTTCTTGGCGCGGTTCTTGACCACCCCCATCCAAGGTTTGCCCTGCTTGATGGTTTCCCACATGTGGCCAAACACCGACGGTGGCATGTCGGGGTGCCGCACCAGGTTGTGCGGCTGCCCCACCAGTTCGTCGTAGGTAAAACCGCTGATGGCCACGAACGCGTCATTGCAATAGGTAATGCGGCTGTTCAGGTCGGTGGTGGAAATGAGCCGCTGGTCGGACGGGAAGGTTCTTTCTTGCTCTGTGACGGGCAAATTCATGCGCATCTGGGCAGTCCTTGCTTTGTTAGATGATGGGAAATTTCATCAAAGCAAATAGATATTTAGCAGAACGCCATCACTCCAGTCGCATGCCTCCCAGGAAATTTACACAGCCTGACGCAATGTTCTAAAAGCGACGTTTTTTAACTGACATTCAGTTGCGACTTGAGCAGGTCACGGAAGGTCTGGATCAAGGGCTCGCGGCTACGCCCACGGCGGATGATCAACGAAAACGGCGCCTGATAGCCAAAGGTGGCAGGCGACAGGACGCGCAGGTCTCCCTTGTCGACCCAGGCCTGGGCATAGTGTTCGGGCAGATAACCGATATAGGCGCCGGAGAGGATGAGAATCAACTGGGCCTCCATGCTCTCAACCGTCGCCGCGCTGTGCTTGAAACCGTGGCGCGCCAGCTCCGCTTGGCTCCAGTAGCCCCGCCCCACCATGCGTTGTTGGGTGATCACTTCTTCCGGCACCCGCCGCTCGCCGAACAACGGGTGCCGGCTGCTGCAGTACAGCCAGTGCTGCTCGCGGTACAACGGCTGATAGACCAGACCGCTCATGCGCGAAGAGAAGGCGCCGATGGCCAGGTCCAGGCGGTTGTCCTGTACCCCCAGTTGCAACTCATAGGGGCTGGAGACCGACAGGTGCAGATGCACCGCCGGATGCTCCTGGCTATAGGCCCCGATGGCCTCGGCCAGCGGCAGGGCGCGGTCGCCCACGGTGGAGTCGATCACCCCGAGATTGAGGGTACCGCGCAGCTCGCCCTTGAGCGCCGCGGCGTATTGCTCGAAGCCATCGAGTTCGGCCAGCAGGCGCAAGGTCTCCTGGTGGAATAGCTCGCCTTTGCTGGTCAGGCTGAAACCGCCACGGCCACGGTGACACAGGACGATGCCCAAGGCGCTTTCCAACTGGCTCATGTAAGTGCTGATGGCCGATGTAGAGAGGTTCAGTTCGCGCTGGGCATTGGCGAAGCCCTGGTGGCGTACCACGCTGACGAAGATACGCAGCAGTTTCAGGTCGGGCAGTGAAGAAGCCATGGTGCAACGGTTCCGCAGGGTGGAAATCACCAGAGTCTAACCCGCTGTGAACGGATAGTTTAGAAAATCCTGAAGTAAGTATTTGTCTGTAGCGATTCCTCCTGCCCACTACCTTGCGCAGACTGGCTCCCAATGTCCCTGCCCGCCGGCGTCTCCTTGCCTGCCTGGCACGCTGCGGCACAGGTTCGAACAAACAAAACAATCGACCGACTGATGAGGCCCACCGTGGAAAAGATTCTCCACCAACCACTGGGCGGCAACGAAATGCCGCGTTTCGGCGGCATCGCCACCATGCTCCGTCTCCCCCACCTGCAAAGCGCCGAAGGCCTGGACGCCGCGTTCATTGGCGTACCGCTGGACATCGGCACTTCGCTGCGCTCGGGCACTCGTTTCGGTCCGCGTCAGATCCGCGCCGAGTCGGTGATGATCCGTCCGTACAACATGGCGACCGGAGCCGCTCCGTTCGATTCGCTGTCGGTCGCCGACATCGGTGACGTGGCGATCAACACCTTCAACCTGCTCGACGCCGTGCGCATCATCGAAGAGGCCTACGACGAGATCCTCGAGCACAACATCATCCCCCTGACCCTCGGTGGCGACCACACCATCACGCTGCCGATCCTGCGTGCGCTGCACAAAAAGCACGGCAAGATCGGCCTGGTGCATATCGACGCCCACGCCGACGTCAACGATCATATGTTCGGTGAGAAGATCGCCCACGGCACCACCTTCCGCCGCGCCGTGGAAGAAGGCCTGCTCGACTGCGACCGCGTAGTGCAGATCGGCCTGCGCGCCCAGGGCTATACCGCCGATGACTTCAACTGGAGCCGTCGCCAAGGTTTCCGCGTCGTGCAGGCCGAAGAGTGCTGGCACAAGTCGCTGGAGCCGCTGATGGCCGAAGTACGTGAAAAGGTCGGTGGCGGTCCGGTGTACCTGTCGTTCGACATCGACGGCATCGACCCAGCCTGGGCGCCTGGCACCGGCACCCCGGAAATCGGTGGCCTGACCACCATCCAGGCGATGGAGATCATCCGTGGCTGCCACGGCCTGGACCTGATCGGCTGCGACCTGGTCGAAGTCTCGCCGCCCTACGACACCACCGGTAACACCTCACTGCTCGGCGCGAACCTGCTGTTCGAGATGCTCTGCGTTCTGCCGGGCGTGGTACGCCGCTGAGCGAGTAGTCACACACCTTTGTAGGCGCAGGCTGCCTTGCGATGACGATGGCATGACCGGCCATGCAGTCCTCGCGACCGTGATCGCCGGGCCAGCCCGCACCGACGAAGGACGTGAACGCAATACCTGCGGCAGGAGCCATTAGGAAGGGCCATAGAGGCCCGTCAACACAAGACAAGACCGCTGGGCGCCATGAACCGCCCGGACGGTCGATCTCGCCATAATAAAGATAATCGGGAGACCCCCAATGGCCTTGGACATCTTCGTTGTACTGATCTATGCCGCAGGCATGCTCGGCCTCGGCTGGTATGGCATGCGACGCGCGAAAACCCATGAAGACTACCTGGTGGCAGGGCGCAACCTCGGCCCTACCTTGTACATGGGCACCATGGCCACCACCGTGCTGGGCGGCGCTTCCACTGTCGGCACCGTGCGCCTGGGCTACGTCCACGGCATTTCCGGCTTCTGGCTGTGTGCGGCCCTGGGTCTGGGGATCATCGCCCTGAACCTGTTCCTCGCCAAACCCCTGCTGCGCCTGAAGATCTTCACCGTCACCCAGGTTCTGGAGCGCCGCTACAATCCGATGGCCCGTCAGGCCAGCGCAGCGATCATGCTCGCCTATGCCTTGATGATCGCGGTCACTTCGACCCTGGCCATGGGCACCGTGCTGCAAGTGCTGCTGGATGTACCGTTCTGGATGGCCCTGCTGTTCGGCGGTGGCGTAGTGGTGGTGTACTCGACCATCGGCGGCATGTGGTCGCTGACGTTGACCGACATCGTCCAGTTCATCATCAAGACCGTGGGCCTGATGTTCATTCTGCTGCCGATCTGCCTGTACAAGGCCGGTGGCTGGGACACCCTGGTAGCCAAGCTGCCGGCGGCCAGCTTCAGCTGGACCACCATCGGCTGGGACACCATCATCACTTACTTCCTGATCTACTTCTTCGGCATCCTGATCGGCCAGGACATCTGGCAACGTGTGTTCACCGCCCGTGACGAGAAGGTCTGCCAGCGCGCCGGTACTGTCGCCGGTATCTACTGCGTCCTGTACGGCCTGGCCTGCGCCCTGATCGGCATGGCTGCCCACGTGTTGCTGCCTGACCTGGCCAACCCGAACAATGCCTTCGCCGAAATGATCAAGGGCCAACTGCCAGAAGGCGTCCGTGGCCTGCTGATGGCTGCTGCCCTCGCAGCGATGATGTCCACCGCCAGCGCAGGCCTGTTGGCGGCCTCGACCACCCTGACCGAAGACCTGCTGCCTAAACTGCGTGGCGGCAAGCAATCGAGCCTGGGCGTCAACCGCCTGTTCACCCTCCTCACCGGTCTGGTGGTACTGGGCATCGCCCTGGCGGTGAACGATGTGATCAGCGCCTTGACCCTGGCCTACAACTTGCTGGTCGGCGGCATGTTGATTCCGCTGATCGGGGCGATCTTCTGGAAGCGCGCCACCACCGCAGGCGCCATCACCAGCATGGCGCTGGGCTTCGCTACCGCACTGTTCTTCATGTTCAAGGACGGTCTGGATGCCAACTCGCCGATCTACTACAGCCTGGCGATCGGCCTGGTGAGCTTCGTGGTGGTCAGCCTGCTGTCGCGCCGCCCGGTGGCAACTGTCAACCTGGCGTGATGTAAAGCGAACGCTTGGCGCCCCGACGGGCGCCAGGCAAGAAAAAGCAAAGGCCGCGGCATCGTCAGATGCGGCGGCCTTTTCGTTTCAGCGGCGACGCGGTTGGCGCTTGCGCTGCTCTTCGTCGGTAGGAATCGGCACCGGTTGCAGCGGAGGTGGGAGCAAGCCCAGGGCGACGGCAAGGTCATGGAGCCAGTTGTACATTCGATTGTTCATAAATGCCCCCTTAACGGGTCAACCTCACGGCGATTCAGTCCTTCGATGCTTCATACAGATCATAGCCCGATGTCCTACATCGCGCATGCCTCTGATCCTACAGATAGGGGCGAGTTTGACGCGGATCAAGCGGAAATGGCACGTGCCGACCGTCGGTCAATTGTTTCCCGTTGTTGCACATCGATCCACGCCTGCAGATTGGCCCCCAGCATGCCCTGGCGCCACATCAGCCAGGTGACTGCATGATCGAACGGCGCCTGCAAACGGTGCGCCTGCACCTGGTCGCGACCAGGTAGGGTGTCGAGCATGGACTGGGCCATCAATGCCACCCCTGCCCCGGCAATTACGCACGCCAGCATGCTCTGGTATGACTCGATCTCCATCACCCGCCCCATGGGGGTGTGGTCATGGGCGTACCAGGCTTCCAGGCGCATGCGGTAGGAACAGCCCTGCCGGAACGCGAACACTGCACGCCCCGCGACGTCCCGCGCGCTGTGAACCGGCGGATGTTCCGGGCGGGTGATCAGCACCAGCACCTCCTCGCACAACGGCACGCCATCGAGCCCGGCCAGGCTCAGCGGGCCGTCCACCAGCGCTGCGTCCAACCGGTGGGCCATTAACCCCTCCAGCAATTCACCACTGGGCGCGGCTTGCACCTGCAGGTTCACCGCCGGGTAGGTTTGGTGATAACGCGCCAGCAACGGCGGCAAATGCGTCGCCGCGGTGCTGTACATGGTACCGAGGACGAAGTCGCCTGCCGGTTGACCGCCCTGCACCGCAGCGACCGCCTCATCGCGCAGGGTCGACAGACGATTGGCGTAGTCCAGCAGGACCTTGCCTGCCGGAGACAACTGCAAACGCTGGCGCTCGCGCACGAACAGTTCCACCCCCAGTTGCTCTTCCAACTGACGCAGGCGCGTCGACAGGTTCGAAGGCACCCGATGCAAGCGCTCGGCGGCACGCGTGACCGATCCCTCCTCGGCCACGGCCTGGAAGATGCGCAGTTGGCTGAACTCCATGGCATTCTCCAAAACAGAATAACTTGATCATCATTATTCAATTTTATTGAAAGTCAATCCCCTCTAACCTGCCCTCCATCCCTTTCGTCTGGCAGGAGAGCCGCCATGTCCCCGTTCGTACAACTGCTGGCCAGCGCCATGGCCTTGATGATGGCCATGGGCATCGGCCGCTTCGCCCTCACCCCGCAACTGCCACGCCTGATCACCGAAGGTCAGCTCGACCTGACCGCAGGCGGCCTGGTCGCAGCGGCCAACTACCTGGGCTATTTTCTCGGCGCGGTCGATAGCATGTTCGCCCGTCAGCCGGGCCAAGTGCGCCTGCGTCTGCATGCCGGCCTCTGGCTATGCGTGTTGCTGACGCTCGCCTCCTGGGCTGCCGATGGCTTCTGGGGTCATATGCTCCTGCGCTTCGGCACAGGGGTGGCCAGCGCCTGGGTGTTGGTGATGATCACCAGTCTCAGTCAGCAAGTGGCCACCGCATACGGCCGTCCTCGCCTCGGCGCCCTGGTATTCGCCGGGCCAGGCGTGGGTATCGCCTTGACCGGCCTGCTGGCCCTGGGCGCACACTTGCTGGGGCTGGGGTCGGCCGCCCTTTGGCTGATCTATGCGGTGGCGGCGCTGGTCGTGCTGTTGGCCGTATTGCCCTGGCTGCCGCAGCCGCAGGCCACGAAGGTGCCGTCGGGCATGACCGACAGCGCAGCTGTACCCACCACCGGGATCGGACGGCTGGGCGTGATCTACGCCCTGTATGGCATCGGCTACATCCTGCCGGCGACTTTTCTGTCACAGATGGCCAGCCATCAGTTTCAGGGACATTGGGCGGCCGATCTGTTCTGGCCGGCGTTCGGCCTGGCGGCAGCATTGGGCGTGGTGCTGGTCAATCTGCGGCGCCCCACCCGGACATCCACCTGGCTGAGCGCGACTTTGTGGTTGCAGGGCCTGGGTGTGCTGGCGTGCTTGCTGGGCGACGGTCTTGGCCTGGCCTTGGGCGTGCTGCTGTGTGGCGCCCCCTTCCTGGCATGCATGCAGCTGGTAATGCAGCGCTCGCGAGAGTTGGCGCCCCATGCGACCCAACGGAATGCCGGCCTGTTGACCGCCTGTTTCGCGTTGGGGCAGCTCAGCGGCCCCTTGCTGGCAGCAGCGAGCACTCACTATTGGGGCGGGCTGCAGCCTGCCTTGATGCTCGCCGCAGGCGGGCTGGGGTTGGCCGGTGTATTGGCGCTGACCGGCCTCAGCGCCGCGCAGGTCAGCACGCCAAGGGCCTGCACCAGTTCCTGAAGTCCGATCGTGTTCGTTCCATCAGCCCACGAATCTGCGTAACTGCTGACGCACCCAGGGTTCGGCGCTGACCAGGATGACCCCGCCCAGGACCATCAATGCGCCCAACACGAAGTTCAGGCTCAAGGGCTCGCCCAGCAACAGCACGCCGAAGGTCACGCCGAACAACGGCGTGATGAAGGAAAACACCGCCAGGTTGGAGGCCAGGTACTTGCGCAGCAACCAGAACCAGGTCAGGTAACTGATGAAGGACACCACCACCGCTTGGAACAACACGCTGCCAACGGCTACCGGTGTGAACGCAACCCTGCCGATCTGGCCGCTGACCAGCGCAATCAGCAGCAACCCGACAAAGCCCACCAGCAACTGATAGAACAGGGTCAGATCGGCCGGGGCTTCCGACAGTCGCGACCCACGCACCACCACAGTGGTCGCGCCCCAGGCCAGGCCCGCCAGCACGCCCAAGGCGTCACCGAGCAACATTCGCCCATCCAGTTGGCTCAGCGACATTCCGCCGGCGAACGCCGTGGCGATCCCGGCGAAAGCCAACAGGATGCCCAGCCACTGCAGCAGCCGCAGGCGCTCGCTTGGCAGCGTGAAATGCAACCCCAGGGCTGTGAACACCGGGGCAGTGTAGAGAAACACCGACATGTGCGCCGCCGATGTCAGCTTCAGCCCCTCGGCGATGAACAAGAACTCCAGGCCAAACAAGGCGCCGGCCAACATGCCCGCCCGCCAGGTGCTGCCCACCATGGACCAGCCGCCGCGCCAGCAGACCAGCAGCCCCACCAGCACCGCGGCGATCCCGGAACGCAACGCCGCCTGCATCACCGGCGCAATGTCGCTGGCGGCCCATTTGATCATCACCTGCTGGCTGCCCCAGATCAGGCACAGGCCCAGCATGACCTGCAACGCAAAAGCATCGGGGTTCTTGCGGGCCGCGCTCATGGGCGACCCCCGTGGTCTATCGATGGCATGGGCGAGGTCCTGTCTCTGGCAACTGAGTGCCGATTATCGGGTTTGCCAGGGTGCCCATGCCAGTCTCAAAACGACCTCAAGCGATTTGCGCCTTGGTGGCCACCTGTTCGAAAGTCGCCTCATCGAGGGCGTCGTCCTGTTCGTCCAGCACCTGACGCGGATGCTCGAACCCAGGGATGCTGCTGTCGATCAGGCTGAGCAGGCGCGAGCCACGCTCGGTGAGAACGAAATTCTCGCCATTACCGCCGTCCTCCTCCGGACGGCTTTCGATGTAACCGCGCTCGAAGAGGATCTTCTCGTACTCGCAGGCCCGCGTCTTGAGATGATCCAGATCGCCCACCGGCTGACCGGCGGCGGCCAGGGCAGCCGCATGCTGCTCGGCATAGGGACGTGGCGTGAAGCTGTGGCCTGCGCTGTTCTGCACTTCATGCAACAAGCGTTCGATCAGGTCCCAGTCATAGGTGCTCATGTGGTGGCCTCCTGCTGTGAACGTGTGGGGTACACAGCATGGGACCGGTGAGTGGTGATGGGTGTTCCGGCGAAATCGGATGGCTAAAAAGCCGCTGGGACATACAGCGCTCTGTCAGGGTCAATCCACCCATGCCATCTCGTTGAACTTCCAGAGTTCCCGTCTTTCAACCGCGTACACCCCACTCGGGAGGAAAATGGATGAAACGCTTACTGCCCTTCATGTGCGCGAGTGCATTGCTCTACGCCTTGCCCGGCTGGGCCTGCACACCGGAAGAAGCGACTCAGAAACGCGAGGAGCTGGCCGGGCTGGTGACCCAGTTGACGGAGCAGAATCCGCAGAAGGCCAAGGAAATCAACGAGGAGTTGCAGGGGATGGATCTGGGCACGGCCAGCAAGGACCTGCCGGACAAGTGCCAGCTGATCGACAAGCGAATCCAGGAACTCAAAGCAGCGGAGAAAAAGGCAGACTAACCCGCTGAAGGCCCTTTCACGGCAAACCCGCTTCCACAAGGATGACGCCCCTCCAGGTGGTGGGAGCGGGTTGATCCGCAAAGGGCCGCGCAGCGGCCCTGATGAGCTTACTCCGCCTTGGGCGCGCGTTTCTTCAGCGGGGCCATGCCATCGGCACTGGCCAAAGGCGCCTTGGACTTGGGCTTGGCGGCCGGCTTGCGCTTGGCGGTGGCGCCTTTCTTCTCGCCTGCCTTCTTCTCGATCTTTTTCTTCTTGGTACCGGCGGCCTTGCCCGAGGCCTTGACCTTCTTCGGCCCGCTGTAGGTGCCTTTGACCTCCTTGATGACCCGGCGCTCGAACTGCTGCTTGAGGTAGCGCTCGATGCTCGACATCAGGTTCCAGTCGTTGTGGCAGATCAGCGAGATCGCCAAGCCCTCGGCACCTGCGCGCCCAGTACGACCGATGCGGTGTACATACTCGTCGCCACTGCGCGGCATGTCGAAGTTGATCACCAGGTCCAGACCATCGATGTCCAGGCCACGCGCGGCCACGTCAGTCGCCACCAGGACCTTGGAACCGCCTTGTTTGAAACGGTCGATCGCCAGCTTGCGGTCCTTCTGGTCCTTCTCGCCGTGCAACACGAAGGCCTTCACATCCTTGGCCACCAGGTGACCGTAGATCCGGTCGGCCAGGGCACGGGTGTTGGTGAAGATGATCGCCTTCTGGTAGGTCTCGTTGGCCAGCAGCCACTGGACGATCTGCTCTTTGTGCTGGTCGTGGTCAGCGGTGATGATCTGCTGGCGGGTGCCCTCGGAGAGCTGCGACACGCTGTTGAGCATCAGGTGCTCAGGATCCTTCAGCACCTTGCCGATGATGTCGCGCAGGGCTGCACCACCGGTTGTGGCAGAGAACAGCAGGGTCTGCTCACGGTTTTCGCATTCTTTGCACAGGCGCTCCATGTCCTCGGCAAAGCCCATGTCCAGCATGCGGTCGGCCTCGTCCAGTACCAGCACCTGGACATGGGAGAGGTCCAGGTTGCCGGCATTGAGATGTTCCAGTAGACGACCCGGGGTACCGATCAGCACGTCCGGGACCTTGCGCAACAGTGCGGCCTGCTCCTTGAAGTCCTCGCCACCGGTAACCAAGCCCGACTTGACGTAGGTGAACTGGGAGAAGCGCTGCACCTCTTTGAGGGTCTGCTGGGCCAGCTCACGGGTCGGCAGCAGGATCAGCGCGCGGATCTCGACGCGGCGCTCGCGCAGATCGACCAAGCGATTGAGCAATGGCAGCACGAAGGCGGCGGTCTTGCCGCTGCCGGTCTGCGCGGTCACCCGCAGGTCACGCCCTTGCAGGGCCAGGGGAATGGCCGCTGCCTGCACCGGAGTCGGCTCGACAAAGTTCAGCTCGGCCACAGCTTTGAGCAGGCGTTCGTGCAGGGCGAATTGGGAAAACACGGATGTACCTCGGGCAGTCGCTGGAAATTCAGTTGCATAGGGTAACGTTTTCCATCGCTGGCGCCGAATTTCTTTTGGCAACTTGTTGCCGATCCGCGCTCTAATGGGCCTCGTTTTCGCAACACAGACCCTGCTATTACCCTCATGGATATACAACGACTCTGGAACGACGCCCTGGACCTCTGGGGCACCCTCGATCAACACCCCATGCTGCATGCGGCGCTAGGCCTGACGGTGCTGCTGTTGATTTCCCTGATCATCGGCCGCCTCGCGCGCTTTCTGATGCTGCACGCCAGCCGGTTGCTCGCTCGGCAGCAACCGCTCAAGTGGCTCGATGACCTGCGTCACAACAAGGTCTTCCACCGCCTGGCCCAAACCACCCCCTCGCTGGTGATCCAGTTCGGCCTCAAGCTGGTGCCGGAGCTGGGCGACACCGCCCAGCATTTCCTCGGCAACGTCGCCCTGGCCTTCACCCTGCTGTTCATGACCATGGCCGTCTCCTGCCTGCTCGATGCCCTGCTGGACATCTACGCCCGAACCGAGCACGCCCGCACCCGCTCCATCAAGGGTTACGTGCAGCTGGCCAAGATGATGCTGTGGATCTTCGCCTCCATCGTCATCGTCGCCACGCTCATCGACCGCTCGCCGCTGTTGCTGCTGTCCGGTCTGGGTGCCATGTCGGCGGTGCTGCTATTGGTGTACAAGGACACGCTGCTGTCGTTCGTCGCCAGCGTGCAGCTGACGAGCAACGACATGCTCCACGTCGGAGACTGGATCGAGATGCCTCAGGTGGGCGCCGATGGTGACGTGGTGGACATCACCCTGCACACGGTCAAGGTGCAGAACTTCGACAAGACCATCGTCTCCATCCCCACCTGGCGCCTGATGAGCGAGTCCTTCCGCAACTGGCGCGGCATGCAGCAATCAGGTGGGCGCCGCATCAAGCGCAGCCTGTTCATCGACGCTGTGGGCGTACGCTTCCTTACCCCGGAAGAGGAGCAGCGCCTGTGCCAGGTCCGCCTGCTGGGTGATTACCTGGCGCAAAAGCGCAAAGAGTTGAGCACCTGGAACGAGTCGCTGGGCCCGGTGGCGGCTCTGTCGGCCAACCGTCGCCAATTGACCAATATCGGTACCTTCCGCGCCTTCGCCCTGGCCTATCTGCAGAACCACCCCGACGTGCAGCAAGGCATGACCTGCATGGTCCGCCAGATGCAGGCCACCGCCGAGGGCGTGCCGCTGGAAATCTATTGCTTTACGCGCACCACTGCCTGGGGCGAGTACGAGCGGATCCAGGGCGATATCTTCGACTATTTGCTGGCCGTGTTGCCGGAGTTCGGCCTGAGCCTGTATCAGCAGCCAAGCGGCAACGACATGCGAGTGGGTCTTGCTGGCAGGCCTCATTCCGCACAACGGCTGAGTGAACTCACCGAGGCTTGAAGCCGGCAGAACGGGGCCGCGCTGCGGCCCCAACGAGCCCTGACACTGTCAGCCAGATGCTGTTGCCGGGCGCTGCAGGCCCAGCCGGCTCATCCAGACCGACCCCAGAATCACCGCCCCGCCTATGAACAGCCGCCCCAGCGGCTCGTCCTGATTCCAGATCAGCAAGTTGAGCAACAAGCCCACGGGCACATGCAGGTTGTTCATTACCGCCAGTGTGCCACCACTGACCAGGCAGGCCCCCTTGTTCCACCAGTACAGTCCAAGGGCGGTCGGGAACAAACCGAGGAACAACAACACCAGCCATTGCACGTCGGTGCTTGGCAGGTGCTGGGCGTTGCCGAACAACGCAAAGGCCGGCAGCACGACGATCAACGCCCCGAGGTAGAAGTAGCCAAAGCGCCGGTAGTGCGGCAGATCACTGGGATGCCGGGCGACCAGATGACGGTAGAGCACCTGGCCGGCGGCATAAGTGAAGTTGGCCAACTGCAGCAACAAAAAGCCCATGAAGAACTCACCACTGATGCTGTCGAAGCGGATCACCGCGGCACCGGCCACCGCCACCAGCGCAGCCAGCAAGGCCCAAGCGTTGAAGCGGCGGTTGAGCGCATCTTCGATCAAGGTCACATGCAGCGGTGTGAGGATGGTGAACAGCAGCACTTCCGGCACCGTCAGCACGCGGAAGCTCAGGTACAGACAGACATAGGTGATGCCGTACTGCAGCGCCCCGATCAACAGCATCGCACGCATGAAGCGCGGCTCCACCTGGCGCCAGCGGGTCAGTGGCAGGAACACCAGCAGCGCCAGCACCACCCGTGCCAGCACCGCGAAGTAGCTGTCCACGTTGCCGGCCAGGTAGACCCCGATCAGGTTGAAGGAGAACGCCTGGATCAGCGCGACGATTATCAGATAGCCCATGATTGCCTCTCGTGAATCAAGGCGGCGACCTTAGCCGGTTGGCCTGCCGTCGTTCAACTATCAAGGCTTCGGCTAGCGCCGGGAACACAAGGCAGTGGCCTCGGCTGACGCGGCAAAAAAAAGCCCGGCCATCATATGGCCGGGCGGATACACCCAAAGGAGCGACAGGTGTCAGGGGTTGGGAATGCGTTGCGTGTCAGGCCACTGCCGCCAGCTTGGCCTTGGCCTGATTCAGGCCCTTCTCGTGGAAATCGCTGCTCATGTTCAAACCTTCGGCATGAATGAACTCAACGTCGTGGATGCCGATGAAGGCCATGACCTGGCGCAGGTAGGGTTCCTGGTGGTCGGTGCTGGCACCGGCATGAATGCCGCCACGGGCAGTGAGCACAATGGCGCGCTTGCCAGTCAGCAGGCCCTGCGGGCCGGTCGGGGTGTACTTGAAGGTGATGCCGGCACGCAGTACATGGTCCAGCCAAGCCTTCAGCGTGCTGGGGATGGTGAAGTTGTACATGGGCGCAGCCATCACCAGCACGTCAGCGGCCAGCAGTTCATCGGTCAATTCATTGGAGCGAGCCAGAGCCTGAAGCTCGGCCGGCGAGCGCTGCTCCTGTGGCTTCATCCAACCACCGAGCAGGTCCGCATCCAGGTGCGGTACAGGGGTAACCGCCAAGTCGCGCACACTGATTTCATCGCTCGGATGAGCGGCCTGCCATTGCTGGATGAAGTCACGGGTCAATTGACGAGAAACGGAATCCTGCTGGCGGGCGCTGCTTTCAATGATCAGTACGCGGGACATGGGAGCCTCCATCGGCAAACAAGGGGATGCGATTCGATGGAGGTGAGATTAAGACTTGACCTATCGATAAAAAAGCGTAAAAAGTGGGTTCAATCTATCGATTAATCAGTTCCTTCGGCTTTGCAGCTCAATGCGATGCGCAGCTTGATGATCTCCCGGTTGAAGGTGGCCGTGACATCGCGGCTCTTGCCCGCCGGCACGTTCACCCGTCGCACCCGCGGCGCTTCAGGCCCATTGCGGAAGGTTACCTTGCACGCCGCCGGGACCTGCCCATAGTTGTTCAGGGTGATCGAGCCGATATTGCGCGCGGTGTCGTAGGTGGTGTAGTCGAGCTTGACCCCTTCCAAGTCCTTCTCGACATCGATGGGGTAATAGGCCATCGCCCCGAGGGGCAGGCACATCAGCAATGCCGCACAACATTTCTTCATAGGGCGCTCTCCTTGACAGAGCGCAGCTTAGGACAACAGGAGCCGAAGATGAAAGCGCCACGCGTAACCCTGGATCAGTGGCGAACTCTCCAGGCAGTGGTCGATCATGGCGGATTCGCCCAGGCCGCCGAGGCCCTGCACCGCTCGCAATCGTCGGTGAGCTACACGGTCGCACGGATGCAGGAGCAACTGGGCGTACCACTGCTGCGCATCGATGGTCGCAAGGCGGTACTGACCGAAGCCGGCAACGTGCTGCTGCGCCGCTCACGCCATCTGGTCAAGCAGGCCAGCCAGCTCGAGGACCTCGCCCACCACATGGAGCAAGGCTGGGAGGCCGAGGTGCGCGTAGTGGTCGACGCCGCCTACCCCAGCGCCCGGCTGGTCCGCGCCCTGAGCGCCTTCATGCCGCAGAGCCGCGGTTGCCGCGTACGCCTGCGCGAGGAGGTGCTGTCGGGCGTCGAGGAAGTCCTGCACGAGGGAATCGCGGACCTGGCCATCAGCAGCTATAGCATTGGCGGCTATCTGGGCGCCGAGCTCAGTTCGGTGGAATTCATCGCCGTTGCCCACCCCGATCACAGCCTGCATCGCCTGGGACGGGAAATCACCTTCCAGGATCTGGAAAGCCAACTGCAAGTGGTTATCCGCGACTCCGGTCGCGCCCAGCCCCGGGATGTCGGCTGGCTCGGCGCCGAGCAACGCTGGACCGTCGGCAGCCTGGGCACCGCCGCCACCTTCGTCAGCAGCGGGCTGGGCTTTGCCTGGCTGCCACGGCACATGATCGAGCGCGAGCTGCAAGAGGGCGTGCTCAAGCCTTTGCCGCTGGATCAGGGTGGCAGCCGCCATCCGCTGTTCTACCTTTATTCGAACAAGGACAAGACCTTGGGTCCGGCCACGCAGATCCTCATCGAGCTGCTGCGCAACTTCGACACCGCGCCACTGGACGTGCCCTTCGCAGCCCCCCCGCAAGCCTGAGAGGACCGCGCCCATGGCCTATTTCGAACACGAAGGATGCACGCTGCATTACGAGGAATACGGCCAGGGCGAACCCCTGGTGCTGTTACACGGACTGGGCTCAAGCTGCCAGGATTGGGAGCTGCAGGTCCCGACGCTGAGCCGAAACTACCGGGTGATCCTCATGGATATCCGCGGCCATGGGCGCTCCGACAAACCCCGTGACGGCTACCAGATCGCGACCTTCAGCGCTGACCTGCTGGCGCTGCTGGAGCACCTGCACACCGGCCCCGTGCACTTCGTCGGCCTGTCGATGGGGGGCATGGTGGGTTTCCAGTTCGCCGTCGACCACCCCGCCTGGCTGCGCAGTCTGTGCATCGTGAACAGCGCACCTGAGGTCAGGCGCAACTCCGTCGCCCACTGGATCTGGTGGATCAAGCGCTGGATCCTGGCCCGCATCCTGAGCGTCGAGACCATCGGCAAGGGCCTGGCCGAACGCCTGTTTCCCAAGCCCGAACAAACCGAGCTGCGTCACAAGATGGCCCAACGCTGGGCACGCAACGACAAGCGCGCCTACCTCAAGAGCTTCGATGCCATTGTCGACTGGGGGGTGCAGGAACGCATCGGGCAGATCCACTGTCCCACCCTGGTGATCGCCGCCGACCATGATTACACCCCGATACAACTGAAGGAGCGCTATGTCGCCCTGATGCCCCAGGCAACACTGGCGGTCATCGAGGATTCGCGGCACGCTACGCCCCTGGACCAACCCGAGGTCTTCAACCAGACCCTGCTGTGTTTTCTCGCAGCCGCCTCCACTCCTCAAGGATCTTTGAGCCCATGCTGAAAAAACTTCTGCTCACCGCCTGTTCGCTCGCCTTCGCCACCAGCGTCATGGCCTCCGACAAGACCCCTCACGTCCTGCTCGACACCAGCTTCGGCCCGGTCGAAATCGAGCTCAATGCCGAGAAGGCGCCGATCAGCACGAAGAACTTCCTCGAGTACGTCGACAGCGGCTTCTACAACAACACCATCTTCCACCGCGTGATCCCGGGCTTCATGGCCCAGGGCGGCGGTTTCACCGACCGGATGGTGCAAAAGCCAACCCGCGACCCGATCCGCAACGAAGCCAGCAATGGCCTGGCCAACACCCGCGGTACCCTCGCCATGGCACGCACCTCGGACCCGAACTCGGCCACCAGCCAGTTCTTCATCAACGTGGCCGACAACGACTTCCTCAACCCAGGCCGCGACCGTGGCTATGCCGTGTTCGGCAAGGTGACCAAAGGCATGGAAGTGGTCGACCAGATCGTCAACTCACCCACCACCATCAAGCAAGGCATGCGTGACGTGCCGGCGGACCCTGTGTACATCAAGTCCGCCAAACGCATCGACTGACCGAAGGTCTCACAAGGACGTGAAACCGCCTCAGGGTCGGATGGAACAGGAGTGTGCCCATCATGCTGTACCGTCGTTTCGAACAATTGATCGACATCTTTCGCGAGGCACCGAGCGAAGCACCGCCTAGCCAGGTATGGCCGTTCTACCTCTATTACCTGCGCCAGGTCTGGCCCAGCTTCCTTGCACTGCTGGTCGTCGGGCTGGTGGCGGCCCTGATCGAAGTGGCCATGTTCAGTTACCTGAGCCGCATCATCGACCTGGCCCAGGCCACCCCGGGCAGCGAGTTCTTCAGCCTGCACAGCGGCGAGCTGATCTGGATGCTGGTGGTGGTCCTGGTGCTGCGCCCCGTGTTCTTCGGCCTGCACGACCTGCTGGTGCATCAGACCATCAGCCCCGGCATGACCAGCTTGATCCGCTGGCAGAACCACACCTATGTGCTCAAGCAGAGCCTGAATTTCTTCCAGAGCGACTTCGCCGGGCGTATCGCCCAGCGCATCATGCAGACCGGCAACTCCCTGCGCGACTCTGCCGTCCAGGCTGTCGATGCCCTGTGGCACGTGCTGATCTATGCAATCAGCTCGCTGGTGCTGTTTGCCGAGGCCGATTGGCGCCTGATGCTGCCGCTGCTGACCTGGATCGTCTGCTACATCGGCGCGCTCTATTACTTCGTTCCGCGGGTCAAGGAGCGCTCGGTGATTTCCTCCGATGCCCGCTCCAAGCTGATGGGGCGGATCGTCGACGGCTACACCAACATCGCCACGCTCAAACTGTTCGCCCATACCGACTACGAGCAACAGTATGCCCGCGAGGCGATCAGCGAACAGACCGAGAAAACCCAGCTGGCCGCACGGGTCGTCACCAGCATGGACGTCGTCATCACCGGCCTGAACGGGCTTCTGGTGGTGGGGACCACAGGCCTTGCCCTGTGGTTGTGGAGCCAGTCGTTGATCACCGTCGGTGCCATTGCCCTGGCCACAGGCCTGGTGATCCGCATCATCAACATGTCCGGCTGGATCATGTGGGTGGTCAACGGCATCTTCGAGAACATCGGCATGGTCCAGGACGGCCTGCAGACCATCGCCCAACCGGTCAGCGTCACCGACAAGCCCAATGCCCCTGCGCTGAAGGTCAGCCGTGGGGCCGTGCATTTCGATGACGTGAGCTTTCACTATGGCAAGGGCAGCAAAGTTATCGACGGGCTGAGCCTGGATATTCGTCCCGGCGAGAAGATCGGCCTGATCGGCCCGTCCGGAGCCGGCAAGTCGACCCTGGTCAACCTGCTGCTGCGCCTGTACGACGTACAGGGCGGGCGGATCACAATCGATGGCCAGGACATCGCCGAGGTCAACCAGGCCAGCCTGCGCGCGCAGATCGGCATGATCACCCAGGACACCTCTCTGCTGCACCGCTCGATCCGCGACAACCTGCTGTATGGCCGTCCGGATGCCAGCGAAGCGCAAGTCTGGGAAGCCGTGCGCCGAGCCCGGGCCGATGAGTTCATCCCACAACTCTCAGATGCCCAGGGGCGCACCGGCTTCGATGCCCATGTCGGCGAGCGTGGGGTCAAGCTTTCAGGCGGGCAGCGGCAACGGATCGCCATTGCCCGGGTACTGCTCAAGAACGCGCCCATTCTGATCATGGACGAAGCCACCTCGGCGCTGGATTCGGAGGTCGAGGCGGCGATCCAGGAAAGCCTGGAAACCCTGATGCAGGGCAAGACGGTGATCGCCATCGCCCACCGCCTGTCCACCATCGCCCGCATGGATCGGTTGGTGGTGCTGGACAAAGGGCACATCGTCGAGAGCGGCACCCATGCCGAGCTGTTGGCCCAGCATGGGCTTTATGCCCGGCTCTGGCATCACCAGACCGGAGGGTTCGTCGGGGTGGATTGATCGCCGCAACTGCGCCCGTTCGCGGGCTTACCCGCGAACAAAGGGCCAGGCGGCGGCTTTCAATCCTTGCGGTAAGGCAACATCCCCAGCGCCTCTTCGGCATAGGCCTTGACCCCTGCCCGCTCCTGCTCGAGAAAATCCTCGACCGCCCGACGCAACCCCGGATGCAACAGGTAATGCCAGGAGCGCGTCAGCACCGGCTCGAATCCGCGTATCAGCTTGTGCTCTCCTTGGGCCCCAGCATCGAACCGCTGTATCCCTTGGCTGATGGCAAAGTCCATACCCTGGTAAAAACAGGTCTCGAAATGCAGGCGGTCGAACTCGGCCAGGCAGCCCCAATACCGGCCGAAGAGGCTGTCGCCACCGACCAGGCTCAAGGCCATGGCCACATCCCGCCCTTGCTGGCGCGCGATGACCACGCGCACTGCCTCGGGCATGCGCTCTGCCAGCAGGCTGAAGAAGTGGCGGGTCAGATAGGGCGTGCGGCGGCGCACCGCGTAGGTGTTGGCATAGCACAGGTAGACGAAGTCCCATTGCACCTGGCTCAACTCATCGCCACGGTACCAGTGGAAGTCGATCCCCTGCCCCGCCACTTGTTCACGCTCCTTGCGCATCTGCTTGCGCTTGCGTGAGCTGAGGGTGTCGAGGAAATCCTGGAAGTCCCGATAGCCACGATTGTGCCAATGAAACTGGCAGCCCAGGCGCTCCATCCAGCCCGGCACATCGGCGATCTGCTCATCCAGGGCATGGTCGGTGAAGTTGATGTGAGCGCCTGAGAGCCCTCCCTTGACTAGGTACTCAGGGATGGCCTGGAGCAACAGCAGGCCATCGGCGCAGTCTGCCGCCAGCAGGCGGGGGCCACCCACAGGGCTGAAGGGCACCGCGCCAAGCAGCTTGGGGTAGTAGGGAATGCGGGCTCGCTCGCAGGCATCGGCCCACCCCTGGTCGAACACGTATTCGCCGAACGAATGCCATTTGCGATACGCCGGCAGCACCGCGCGCACCTTTTCATCACGCTCCAGCACCAGGTGCTCGGTGGCCCAGCCTGTGGCAGGCGCGACGCTGCCGCTGTCTTCCAGAGCGCTTAGAAACGCATGGCGCAAGAACGGCTGGCCCTCGGGGACCAAGGCGTCCCAGGTCGCCGCCGGCAGATCGTGCAAATGAGCAAGGCTGTACAGGCTGGTCACGATTTCGACTCGCTGCAAAGAGATGGCCAGTATCCCGGATATGGGGCCACGCACTCAAATGAAGGGGCGCTTGGATCCCACGCACTTAACCGCAGTGCCACCAAATAGACATCATTCTGTCATTCCCCCTCGCAATACTTGCGCCTGTTTTTCGGAACCCCAGCAACCTGTCTATTCAGGCCCTTTCCGAAGACATGCCAACTTGGGGGTGGGCGCCAAAGCCTCCCCACTTTTTTCCAACAGGGAGAACCTTATGCGTCTTGTTTCTACACTTACCGGAGTCAGCCTCACCGGCATGATGCTGGCACTGAGTGCTCCGGCCAGT
Source organism: Pseudomonas sp. CK-NBRI-02 (assembly GCF_008124495.1). Taxonomy (NCBI): domain Bacteria; kingdom Pseudomonadati; phylum Pseudomonadota; class Gammaproteobacteria; order Pseudomonadales; family Pseudomonadaceae; genus Pseudomonas; species Pseudomonas sp. CK-NBRI-02. Next base: position 162,622 of record NZ_VSJH01000007.1, read on the forward strand.
GCTGCAGTCGACGCCAAGCTGCTCGAAATGCTCCGCGCCAACGGCTCGATCAACCAGGCGCAGTACAACGAACTGCAGGCCGATCTGGCCAAGGAAACCAAGGAAAAGGCAGAGCAGAAAGCCCAGTCCGAGCGCCTGAGCTCCTTCGAACAGAAAGTGGCCTGGGCCGCCAAGACCCAGATCAAAGGCGACGTGCGCCTGCGCTACGAAGACGTCAACGTCGACGACCCCAACCGCAAGAGCCCCAACCAGGACCGCGAGCGCGTCCGTGCCCGTGTCGGCTTCTACAGCGAGATCAACCCGCAGGTCGATGCCGGCGTGCGCGTGGCCACCGGCAGCAGCGCCGATGCCCGCTCCACCAACCAGAGCCTGGACAATTACTTCGAGAAGAAATCGTTGTGGGTCGACCTGGCCTACCTCGACTGGCACCCCACTGCCGTGCCGAACCTGCACTTGATCGGCGGTAAGATGATGCAGCCCTGGGTGAGCATGGGCGATATCATCTGGGACAGCGACATCAACCCAGAAGGCGTGGCCGTCACCTACAAGACCGACCTGGGCGCGGCCGAGCTGTTCGGCAGCGCCGGTCACTACAACCTCAAGGACAACGTCGACGGCGAAGGCGTACAGTTCAAGCACGACGCACAGCTCTATCACGGCCAGTTGGGCGCCCGCTTCAATGCCGCCGACACCGTCAAGGTCACCGTGGGCACCAGCATCTACGGCTATGACAATGACAAGGACGCAGCCCCACTGCAGGCCTTTGGCAACACCACCAACGAGTTCAACCTGGTGGAAGGCTTCGGCCAGGTCGACTTCACCGGTTTCGCCATCCCGCTGTCCGCCTATGGCCAGTACGTGAAGAACACCGAAAGCACCGACGGCGAAGACAAGGCCTGGCTGGCCGGTCTGAAGACCAAGCTTGGCGCCTGGAGCCTGGATTACAACTACCGCGACGTGCAGCGTAACGCGGTGGTCAGTGCCTTCACCGACTCCGACTTCGGTGCCGGCTACACCGGTTCCCGTGGTCACAAGTTCAAGGTCGGTTACGAAATCGACAAGAACTTCTCGCTGGGCGCGGCCTACCTGATGGCCAAGACCGACCTGTCGCAACTGCCGAACAGCGATGCCGATGTCGACACCCTGCAGGTCGACCTGGAAGCCAAGTTCTAAGCGCGAGCTCCCCTGCGTTGCTCAGGCGGGAAGTGCCGACCCCATCCGGCGCTTCCCGCCTTTTTTATAGGTCATTGGCAGATAAACCCGCCCTCACCAATTGGGCGCTGCCCATCGAGGGCGGCACTCTACCTATGGAAGCGGGTTTACTCGCGAAAAGACCAGGGCAGGAATCAGCGCTTGCGCAAGATCACACTACCGATCGAATAGCCTGCGCCAAACGAACTCAGCACACCCAGCGCACCTTTGGGCAGATCATCCTGATACAGGTGGAAGGCAATCACCGAACCTGCCGAGCTGGTATTGGCATAGCGATCCAGAATCACCGGCGCGTCTTCCTCGGCCACATCACGGCCGACCAGCTTCTTGACGATCAGGTGGTTCATGCTCAGGTTCGCCTGGTGCAGCCAGAAGCGCTTGACGTCGGTGGGCTGCAACCCGTTCTCGCCCAGGTGCTGGCCGATCAGTTCGGCGACCATCGGGCACACTTCGCGGAACACCTTGCGGCCTTCCTGGACGAACAGTTTGTCCGGCGCCCCGATGCCCTCCTCCGCCGCGCGGTTGAGGAAGCCGAAGTTGTTGCGGATGTTGTTGGAGAACTGGGTCAGCAGCTTGGTGCTGACAATGTCGAACTGATGCTTGGAGGTGGCTTGGTCGGCACGTTCGATCAGTACTGCAGTCGCTGCGTCACCGAAGATGAAGTGGCTGTCGCGGTCGCGGAAATTCAGGTGGCCGGTGCAGATCTCAGGGTTGACCATCAGCACCGCACGCGCCTGGCCCAGTTGCACGCTGTTGGCGGCGGTCTGGATGCCGAAGGTGGCCGAAGAGCAAGCCACGTTCATGTCGAAGGCAAAACCCTGGATGCCCAGTGCCTGCTGCACCTCGATGGAAATGGCCGGGTACGGGCGCTGCAGGTTGGAGCAGGCGACGATCACACCGTCGACATCGGCCGCTGTGCGTCCCGCGCGCTCCAGGGCCTGGCGAGCAGCGGCCACGGCCATCTCGCAGAGGATCGACGGTTCGTCGTTGGAGCGCTCCGGCAGGCGCGGCTTCATGCGCTGGGGATCGAGGATGCCCGCCTTGTCCATGACGAAGCGGCTCTTGATACCGGAAGCCTTCTCGATGAAGGCCGCATCGGACAGCGGCGCAGCTTCGATCTCGCCACGCTCGATGGCGGCCGCGTTGTCTTGATTGAACTGCTGGGCCCACGTGTTGAAGGATGCCACCAGTTCTTCGTTGGAAATGCTCTGGGCCGGGGTGTACAGGCCGGTGCCGCTGATCACGACGTTATGCACGGTCGTTCCTCTGGTCAAAGGCCACCACCACACGGCGCTGGCCGGAAAAGGGCAACATAATGGCACTTTAGTGCCAATTTGTAGGCAAGGGTTTGCCCCTCGGTCACGGAGCAAACCTGCACCCGCAGAACCTGCGGGGGCGGGCGTGTCCCGCGATGGGTCGCACAGCGGCCCAAATTCCCACAAGTTTGCCACATTTCCCGGGCTTTAGGCTTCCACCTGCCCCCACTGTTTGCTCAAACGCTTGTCGGAAACCGGTACCTTGGTTCCCAACTGCTGGGCAAACAACGACACCCGGTATTCCTCCAGCCACCAGCGGTAGACCGTCAGTTGTTCGTCACGCTTGCCCTCCTGGGCATGCTTGTCGGCCCGGGCCTTGTACTGCGCCCACAGATTGGCCAGCTCGCCACTCCAGACACGGTCCTTCTGCACCTGGGCGCCAAGCTTCTCCAGACGAAGTTCCACCGCCTTGAGGTAACGCGGCAACTCCTTGAACCACGCTGCCGGTGTCTCGCGGACAAAGCCCGGATAGACCAGGTTGGCCAGCTGCTGCTTGATGTCGTTCAAGGCCACTGCCTGGCTCAGGTCGATCTTGCCCTTGAAGCGCTTCTGCAAACCGTGCCACAGCTTGAGCACCTCCAGGGTCTGGCGGGCCAAGCGTTCGGCGTGCTCGGCCCAGTTGCCACGCTTACGCTCGGCAAGGCCGGCCAGGGCAGCGCCATCTCGGGGCAGCGGCGCCTCGCCTTCAAGGATGCAGCTGTCCAGGCTGGCCAGCAGAATGTCCTCCACCAACGCCTCGACACGCCCCAACTCGCGATACAGCAAGCCCAGTTCGGTCAGCCCCGGAAGCTTGCCCCGCAGGAACTTGGCAGGCTCGGCCAACTGTTGCAGCAACAGCCGTTGCAAGGCTCGGCGATGCTGGAACTCGGCTTCGGCCTGGGTCGAGAATCGCCCTTCACGCACGGTGCCGGCCTCTTCCACCAAGGCCGGGTAGACCGTCAACGACAGGCCAGCGATCTTCTGCTGCGCCGTCTGCGCCACTTCAGAGAACGCCTTGGCCTGCACCGGTTGCTCGGCCTTGTCGTTGCGCGGCATGGCCAATGCCGCCTGGCTCGCGGCGGCAAATCGTGCTGTCAGCTCGGCCAAGTCACGACCTTCGCCAAGGAACTTGCCTTGGCCATCGACCACTTCGATGTTCATGCGCAGGTGGCTTTCGACCAGCCCGGCAGCTTCCGTCCAGGCCTCGTCGGACACCCGAGCGCCCGTCATGCGCAACAGCTCCTGACCCAACGACTGAGGCAAGGCCCCCTGGCCGAATGTCATGCGCGCCAGGGCGGCCTTGACGAAGTCCGGCACCGGCACGAAGTTCTTGCGCAGGGCCTTGGGCAAGTTGCGCACCAAGGCCACGCATTTGGCCTCCAGCAGGCCTGGCACCAGCCACTCCAAGCGCTCGCCCGGCAGGTTCGGCAGCAGCGGTGCCGGCACCCGTATGGTGACGCCGTCTCGCGGATGACCCGGCTCGAAGTGGTAAGTCAGCGGCAGGCGCAGGTCGCCGACCTGAAGGCTGTCGGGATACTGCGCGGCCGTAACCTCGCTGGCCTCACGGGCCAGCACGTCCTCTTCGCGCATGATCAACAGGTTCGGATCCTTCTGGCTGTTCATCCGGTACCAGCTGTCGAAGGTCGCAGTCTGGTGGATTTCTGCAGGCAAACGCGCCTCATAGAAGGCATAGAGCGTTTCTTCGTCGGCCAGGATGTCGCGCCGACGAGCCTTGGCTTCCAACTCGTCAAGCTGCTCGAGCAGGCGCTTGTTGGCGGTCAGGCACTTGGCCCGAGACTGGATCTCGCCGCCGACCAGGCCTTCGCGGATGAACAGCTCGCGCGAGGCCACCGGATCGATAGGCCCGAAATGCACAGGCCGGCGGCCGACCAGGATCAGCCCGTACAGGGTGATCTGTTCGTAGGCCACCACCTGGCCTCGCTTTTTCTCCCAGTGCGGCTCGAAATGGTTCTTCTTGACCAGATGCGTGGCCAGCGGCTCGATCCAGTCCGGTTCGATCTTGGCCACCATGCGCGCATAGAGCTTGGTGGTTTCCACAAGCTCGGCAGCCATCACCCATTGCGGACGCTTGCGGCCGATGCCCGAGGACGGGTGGATCCAGAAGCGCCGCTGGCGTGCGCCTTGATAGTCGCCCTCTTCGGTCTTGTGGCCGATCTGGCTGAGCAGGCCACTGAGAATGGCCTTGTGCATACGCGGGAAATCCGCAGGCTCTTTGTTGACCGACAATTGCAGGTCGCGGCAGATCAGCGCTAATTGGCGATGGGCGTCGCGCCACTCACGCAGGCGCAGGTAATTGAGAAAATGCTTGCGGCACCAGTTGCGCAGCGGGTTGGCGGTCAGCGCCTGGCGCTGTTCCTCGAACCCGCGCCACAGGTTGACCAAAGCCGCGAAGTCGGAGTCAGGATCTTTCCACAGGGCATGGGCCTGGTCGGCGGCCTGCTGGCGTTCCGGAGGACGCTCGCGCGGGTCCTGCACCGACAGGGCGCTGGCGACGATGAGCACCTCCTGCAGGCTGCCCTGGCGAGCGCCTTCGAGCAGCATGCGCCCCAATCGGGGGTCGATCGGCAGACGCGCCAGTTGGCGGCCCAAGGGTGTCAGCTGGTTCTCGCGGTTGACCGCCGAGAGCTCCTGCAACAGGTTGAAACCGTCGCTGATGGCTTTGCCATCCGGCGGCTCGATGAACGGAAACGCATCGATGGCGCCCAGGCGCAGGTGCAGCATCTGCAGGATCACCGCGGCCAGGTTGGTCCGCAGGATCTCAGGGTCAGTGAACGCGGGCCGTGCGTTGAAGTCCTCTTCGCTGTAAAGACGTACGCAGATGCCCGGTTCGACCCGACCGCAACGGCCCTTGCGCTGGTTGGCGCTGGCCTGGGATACCGCCTCGATCGGCAAACGCTGGACCTTGGCGCGGTAGCTGTAGCGGCTGATGCGCGCGGTGCCGCTGTCGATCACATAGCGGATGCCCGGCACGGTCAGCGAGGTTTCGGCAACGTTGGTGGCCAGCACCACCCGGCGCCCGGTATGGGGTTGGAAGATCTTCTGCTGCTCGGCCGGCGTCAGGCGCGCGTACAACGGCAGGATCTCGGTATGGCGCAATTGGGCCTTGCGCAGGATCTCGGCGGCATCGCGGATCTCACGCTCGCCCGGCAGGAACACCAGCACATCGCCGGGGCCCTTGCCCTCGCTGCGTTCGTGATGGGCCAGCTCATCGAGGGTAGCGAGGATCGCCTGGTCGACGGTCAGGTCGTCCTCGACCCGGTTGCCCTCTTCGTCCTGTTCGCTGATCAGCGGGCGGTACCAGGTTTCCACCGGGAAGGTACGGCCGGACACCTCGATGATCGGCGCCCCGTCGAAATGCTTGGAGAACCGCTCCAGGTCGATGGTTGCCGAGGTGATGATCAGTTTCAGGTCCGGGCGACGGTGCAGGAGCGTCTTGAGGTAGCCGAGCAGGAAGTCGATGTTCAGGCTGCGCTCGTGGGCTTCGTCGACGATGATCGTGTCGTAGCGCTCGAGGAAGCGGTCATGCTGGGTTTCGGCCAGCAGAATACCGTCGGTCATCAGCTTGACCAGGGTACCCGCATCGCTCTGGTCCTCGAAACGCACCTGGTAGCCCACCAGAGCGCCCAGCGGTGTGCCGATCTCCTCGGCCACCCGTGCCGCGACGCTGCGCGCGGCGATCCGGCGGGGCTGGGTATGAGCGATCAGGCCATGCTGACCGCGGCCCATTTCCAGGCAGATCTTCGGCAACTGGGTGGTCTTGCCCGAACCGGTCTCGCCGGCAATCACCAGAACCTGATGCTCGGCCAGGGCCTTCTTGATCTCGTCGCGCTTGGCGGCGATCGGCAGGCTGTCGTCGTAGCGGATGCTCGGCACGCTGTTCTGGCGCGCGACAACCTGGGCACAGGACGCCTGGACCCGCTCCACCCATTGGGCAAGCTTGGCCTCGTCGGGGCGCTTGCGCAGCTCGTGCAGTTGCCGCCGTAGCCGATGGCGGTCGGCGATCATGGCGTGGTCGAGGTTCTTCAGCAGTTGATCGATGGCGTGGTCTGTCATGGGGCTTTTTGATGATGCAGGTGAGCCTGCTTTTTCATGATCGTCATTCGGAAAGTCGGGCGATTGTCGCAGATTTGCCGGTTCTCTGCTGCCTATGCGGGACTCTTCGCGGGTAAAGCCGCTCCCAGCAATTGCACAGAACTTGGAGGCTGCCCGGTCCTGTAGGAGCGGGCTTACCCGCGAAGACGCCAGCACGAATGTTTAGCCAATCACGGAATGAAGGTTGCCATTCACTGCTTTAATCAACCTTATGCCCCGTGTGAGTATCCACCGATGACCTGCCGACCGAGCAATGCGCGCCCCACCCTTCCCAAGGCCCGGGCCCGCGCCGGCGAAAACCCGCTGGTACATGTCATCCTCGCCTTCTGGGCCCTGTGGCACTGCCGCCACGCTCGCCCACCGGATACTTCGTTCGCGTCTCACTGATCCAGCCTCGGCCATCCCTGGCCGACATCAATCAGCCCGACTCGCCGCCCACCTGCGGCCGGTCCTGTGCGCCTGCGGGCGCGAGCGAACATCATGCATTTTGCCAACCCCGAGCAAGCCCGTCGCTTTCTGGCCGACAACCCCGATATCGAACTGTTCGAGCTGTTCATCCTCGATGCCAACGGCGTGCCCCGCGGCAAGCTGCTTCACCGCGACGAACTGCTGGCCGTTTATGAAAGCGGTCGCCCGCTGCCCAGCACCATCCTGGGCCTGACCTTGAATGGCGACGATGTGGAAAACTCAGGCCTGGTCTGGGATGTCGGCGACATCGACTGCCGCGCCTACCCTCTGGAAGGCAGCCTGGTGCGCCTGCCCTGGCGGCGCGTGCCGACGGCTGCCGTGCAGGTCAGCATGCACCCCAGCCAAGGGCTGCCCGCCAGCGTCGCCGACCCGCGCCACGTGCTGATCCGCACGCTCGATGCGCTCAAGGCCGACGGCTATTACCCGGTGATGGCCTGCGAACTGGAGTTCTACCTGCTCGACCAGCAGCGCGACGCCCAGGGGCGTCCGCAACCGGCGCTGGACAATGACGGTGGTCGCCCCCGCACCACCCAGGTCTATGGCCTGCGCGAGCTGGAGCAGATCGAGCCGTTTCTCGCCGACCTGTACGCTGCCTGCAAAGCCCAGGGCATCCCGGCGCGCACCGCCATCTCCGAATATGCGCCCGGCCAGGTGGAAATCACCCTGGAACACGGCGATGCACTGCAGGCCATGGACCAGGCCGTGCGTTACAAACGCCTGGTCAAGGGCATCGCCCATGCCCACGGCATGCAGGCCTGCTTCATGGCCAAACCTTTCGCCCACCTGGCCGGCACCGGCATGCACATGCACCTGAGCCTGGCCGACGCCGAGGGCCGCAACCTGTTCGCCAGCGATGATCCCGCCGGCACCCCGCTGCTGCGTCAGGCCGTGGGCGGGATGTTGCGCCACCTGCGCGAGTCGCTGTTGCTGTTCTGCCCCAACGCCAACTCCTACCGGCGCTTCCAGGCCAACAGCTATGCGCCGCTGGCGCCCACCTGGGGGGTGGACAACCGCACCGTGAGCCTGCGCGTGCCGGGCGGGCCTGCCAACAGCCGGCATGTAGAGCACCGCATCTGCGGCGCCGACGCCAACCCTTACCTGGCTGCCGCCGCGATCCTCGCCGCGACTCATCAAGGCGTACGCGAACAACTCGACCCGGGTGCCCCGATCGAGGGCAACGGTTACGCCCAGGCCACCGAACACCTGCCCACCGAATGGCTCACCGCCCTCGAGGCGCTGGAGCATTCGAGCTGGGCCCGGGAAGCACTCGGCGAAGCCTTCCTCGGCGTCTATCTGAAGGTCAAGCGCGCCGAGTATCGCCAGTTCATGGCCGAAGTCGGCGAACAGGACTGGCGCTGGTACCTGCACCAGGCCTGAGCCCCATTCACAGTAAGGAACGAACATGAACTCAGCAGTGAACAACGGGCCGGCCCAACGGGCGCCGTCCTACTACACCGCCACGCTCAACGACCCGACCCAATACCCCACCCTGACGGGCACCGAGCAGGTCGACGTGGCCATCATCGGCGGCGGTTTCACGGGCGTCGCCACCGCCGTGGAACTGGCCGAACGCGGCCTGAAGGTGGCCATTGTCGAAACCAACCGCATCGGCTGGGGCGCTAGCGGACGCAACGGCGGTCAGGTCACCGGCAGCCTGTCGGGTGACGAGGCCATGCGCACGCAGATGCGCAAGCGCCTGGGTGAAGACGTGGACGATTTCATCTGGCACCTGCGCTGGCGGGGCCACGAGATCATCGAGCGGCGCGTGGAGCGCTACGGCATCGACTGCGATCTCAAGCGCGGGCACCTGCACGCAGCGATGAAGCCTTCGCACATGGATGAACTGCAAGCGAGCTACGACGAAGCCCAGCGCCGTGGCATGGGCGACCTGGTGCACCTGCTCGATCGCAATGCCGTCAGCGAACATCTGCAAAGCCCGCTGTACCTGGGCGCCCTCAAGAACCGTCGCAACCTGCACCTGCACCCGCTCAACCTATGCTTGGGCGAAGCGCGCGCAGCCCATGGCCTGGGCGCACTGGTTTTCGAGAACTCCGAGGTGCTGGAGATCGTCCATGGGCCACGCCCGGCGGTGGTCACCGCCCGAGGCCGGATCGAGGCGCGCCAGGTGCTGCTGGCCGGCGATGTCTATCACAAGCTGGAAAAACGCCAGCTCAAGGGCAAGATCTTCCCGGCCATGGGCGGCATCGTCACCACTGCGCCGCTCGGTGAGCTGGCCGACCAGATCAACCCCCAGGATCTGGCGGTATACGACTGCCGCTTCGTTCTCGACTACTACCGTCTCACGGCCGACAAGCGCCTGCTGTTCGGCGGTGGCGCCAACTATTCGGGCAAGGATTCGCGGGACATCGAAGCCGAGCTGCGCCCGTGCATCGAGCGCACCTTCCCGGCGCTCAAGGGTGTGCCGATCGAGTTCAAGTGGAGTTGTGCGATGGGTATCGTGGTCAACCGCATTCCGCAATTGGGCAAGCTGTCGGACAACGTCTGGTACTGCCAGGGTTACTCCGGGCACGGTATCGCCACCAGCCACATCATGGGCGAGATCATGGCCGAGGCGCTGACCGGGACGTTGGAGAAGTTCGACACCTTCGCGGCGTGCAAGCACATCAAGGTGCCGATGGGGGACTTGCTGGGCAATCCGCTGTTGGCGGCAGGTATGTGGTACTACCAGATGCTCGAGAAACTGCGCTGATCACTGAGGGCTGCGTGACAGCCCCAGGATCCGAACCTTGGTTGCGCAGGGCTGCAATGCAGCCCTGCATGAGCAACGTCAGGCGATCTTCTTCAGGCCCTGCTTCTTGAGCTCTTCATCACGCAGCTCACGGCGCAGGATCTTGCCGACGTTGGTGGTCGGCAGCGCATCGCGGAACTCGATGTGACGAGGGACCTTGTAGCCGGTGACGTTGGCGCGCATGTGCTCCATCACCTGCTCCTTGGTCAGGGTCATGCCCGGCTTGACCACGATGAACATCTTGATCACTTCGCCCGACTTTTCGTCCGGCACACCGATCGCCGCGCACTGCAGCACGCCCGGCAGACTGGCCAGTACGTCTTCGAGCTCGTTCGGATAGACGTTGAAACCGGAGACCAGGATCATGTCCTTCTTGCGATCGACGATGCGCATGTAGCCATCGGGCTGGATGACTGCGATATCGCCCGTCTTCAGCCAACCGTCCTGGTCGAGAATTTCAGCGGTGGCCTCTTCGCGCTGCCAGTAGCCCTTCATGACCTGCGGGCCCTTGACGCACAGCTCACCGACCTCGCCCAGGCCCAACTCGCGACCGCTGTCGTCGATCACCTTGCACAGGGTTGAAGGCACAGGAATGCCGATGGTCCCGACCTGGTTGGCCTCGGCCGGGTTGACCGCTGCGACCGGGCTGGTCTCGGTCATGCCGTAGCCTTCGCAAATTGCGCAGCCAGTGACGGTCTTCCAGCGCTCGGCCACGCTCAGTTGCAAGGCCATGCCACCGGAGAGAGTGATCTTCAGCGCCGAGAAGTCCAAGGCGCGGAAGGCGTCGTTATTGCACAGGGCAACGAACAGGGTATTGAGGCCGACGAAGCCGCTGAACTTCCATTTGCCCAGCTCCTTGACCATCGCCGACAGGTCACGGGGGTTGCTGATCAGCACATTGTGGTTGCCGATCAGCATCATGGCCATGCAATGGAAGGTAAAAGCATAGATGTGGTACAGCGGCAGCGGGGTGATGAGGATCTCGCAGCCTTCGTGCAGGTTCGCCCCCATCAGGGCGCGACATTGCAGCATGTTGGCCACCAGGTTGCGGTGGGTCAGCATGGCCCCCTTGGCAACCCCGGTGGTGCCGCCGGTATACTGCAGCACCGCGACGTCGTTCGGCTGTGGGTTGGCTTCGGTCACCGCGCCGCCCTTGCCCAGCGCCAAGGCATCGTTGAAGCGTACGGCGCCCGGCAGGTTGTAGGCCGGCACCATCTTCTTCACGTACTTGATTACGCTGTTGATCAGCAGGCGCTTGAGCGGTGGCAGCAAGTCGGCCACTTCAGTGACGATGACGTGCTTGACCTGGGTCTTCGGCACCACCTTCTCGGCCAGATGCGCCATGTTGGCCAGGCACACCAAGGCCTTGGCGCCGGAGTCGTTGAACTGGTGTTCCATCTCCCGCGCAGTGTAGAGCGGGTTGGTGTTGACCACGATCAAACCTGCGCGCATGGCACCGAATACGGCCACGGGGTATTGCAGGACATTGGGCAGTTGTACGGCAATCCGATCACCCGGTTTGAGGTCGGTATGCTGTTGCAGCCAGGCGGCAAAGGCGCCCGACAGGGTGTACAGCTCACCATAGGTGAGGGTTTTGCCCAGGTTGCTAAAGGCCGGTTTGTCGGCAAAGCGTTGGCAGGATTGCTTGAGCACCGCCTGGATATTGGGGAACTCGTCAGGATTGATTTGCGCCGTTATCCCGGCTGGGTACTTATCCTTCCAAAAATTTTCGATCATGGAAGCCCGCTCCTTCAGCAACAGCGAATTCGTCACGCATTACGCGTTTATTATTGATATGGGATGACGGCTCATTGCAAACCGGATCATCTGGAAGCGCGCCGAGAGTAACAGCTTTACCAGGGGTCGACTAGAGCCCAAATCGGCCCAATCGGTCACAAAAATGACTCAAAGAAATGTATCGGTCATTTTTAGAGTATTTATCCAAAACGTCGCAATTCAAGCCGAAAACGGCAGGATAGAGCGGTTTACAACCACCCTATTCTGCCGCTCGAAGAAGCCTGCGTGAAAATCAGGCGATATCCCGCAGCTCGCGACGCAGAATCTTGCCCACCGGGGTCATGGGCAGCGAGTCGCGCAATACGATGTATTTGGGCACTTTGTAACCGGTGAAGTTGGCTTTGCAGTACGCCTTGAGCTCGTCGACGCTCAAGCCTGCTTCTCGCGGCACCACGAATAGCTTGACCGCCTCGCCGGAGCGATCGTCGGGCACACCGATGGCCGCGCAGTTGGCAACCTTGGGATGGCCCATGACCACTTCCTCGATCTCGTTGGGGTACACGTTGAAACCCGAGACGATGATCATGTCCTTCTTGCGATCGACGATCCGGGTGAAACCGTCCGGGTCGATCACGGCGATATCGCCAGTCTTGAGCCAGCCGTCGGCATCCAGCGTTTGTGCGGTGGCCTCAGGTTGGCGCCAGTAGCCTTTCATGACCTGCGGGCCTTTGATGCACAACTCGCCCCGTTCGCCCAGAGGCAGCTCGTTGCCCTCGTCATCGATGACCTTGAATGCTGTGCCAGGCACAGGAATACCCACCGTCCCCAGACGCGCCAGCGCGCCGTAAGGATTGGTGCTGGCGACCGGAGAGGTCTCGGTCAGGCCGTAGCCCTCGACGATGCGACAGCCCGTCAGGCTCTCCCAGCGTTCGGCCGTGGCCTTGACCAAAGCCGTGCCTCCGGAGTTGGTGACCTTGAGCGAGGAAAAGTCCAGGGACTTGAAGCCAGGGTGATCCATCAAGGCGACGAACAAGGTGTTCAAGCCAAGCAAGGCAGTGAAACGCCACTTGCCCAGCTCCTTGATGAAGCCGGGAATATCACGGGGATTGGTGATCAACACGTTATGGTTGCCGGTGACCATCATGCACATGCAGTTCGCGGTGAAGGCATAGATGTGGTACAGCGGCAGCGGTGCGATCATCACCTCCTGGCCATCCTTGATCAGCTTCTGCCCATCCGGGCCGTGCTGGGAGAAACAGGCCAGCACTTGCAACATGTTGGCCACCAGGTTCCCATGAGTGAGCATGGCCCCCTTGGCCAGCCCCGTGGTGCCACCGGTGTACTGCAGCACCGCGACATCATCGAGGCTCAGGGGCACCGGCTTGGGCACCCCCGACCGGCCCTGGCGCAGCACCTGCTTGAACGATATGGCCTGGGGCAGCCGGTAGGCCGGCACCATCTTCTTGACCTTGTCGACCACGGTATTGACCAGCCAGCCCTTGGCGAACGGCAGCAGATCGCCCATCTTCGCCTCGATCAGGTACTCGATATCGGTGTCGCCCAATACCTCTTGGACCCGCTTGCCGAACATGTTCAGGTAGACCAGGGCACGGGCACCGGAATCCTTGAACTGATGGCGCATTTCTCGCTCGGTGTAGAGCGGGTTGGTGTTCACCACGATCAGCCCGGCGCGCATCGCGCCGAACACGGCAATGGGGTATTGCAGGACATTGGGCATCTGCACCGCGATGCGATCGCCCGGAACGAGGTCGGTGTGCTGCTGCAACCAGGCGGTGAAGGCAGCGCTATAACGCTCGAGGTCGCTGTAGCTGAGGGTCACGCCCAGGTTACTGAAGGCCGGACGGTCGGCAAAGCGCTTGCAGGAGCGCTCGAACACGTCGACGACCGATCGATAAGCAGTGATCTCGAGGGTGGAGGGCACGCCCGCCGGGCGTTTGTCGTTCCAGAAGTCGGCTTGCATCTTATTGTTGTTCCTCTGCCATGCGCTGTCCCTGACCTGCCTGCCCAAGCTCACGAACGGGCAAGAAGGCGTTGAATCGACGTTAGCAGGTAAGCAGGAGACGGCATATACGCCAAGTGCCGCCATTAACATTGTGAATCTTATTTGTGCCCTTCCTGCAATCAGGCCCATTGGGCATACACTGTCTGCAACCCATGAGCCAAGGACTCGCCATGCCCCATGACGCCTTCTGGCTGCCCGCCAGCGAGCATTGCAGCTTGTATGTCCATCAGTGGTTACCGACAACACCGGTCAAGGCCGTGGTGCTGCTGGCCCACGGCATGGCCGAGCACGCCGGCCGCTACCAGCGCCTGGGGCATGCCCTGGCGGATGCAGGTTTCGCCCTGTTCGCCCCCGATCTACGCGGCCATGGCCGCACCGCGGAACTCGGCAATCTCGGCCTATTCGCCCGCCATCATGGCTGGAACACCGTGGTCAACGACCTTGGGTTGGTGGCCCAGCACATCGGCCAGCAGTTTCCCGGCACACCGCTGTTTCTGTTCGGCCACAGCATGGGCAGCTACATCGCCCAGGCCTACCTCATGCACCACAGCGCCAGCCTCCAGGGTGCCGTGCTCAGCGGCTCGAACTTCCAGCCGCCGCTGCTCTACCGCACCGCCGCGCTGATTGCACGCCTGGAGGCCTGGCGCCAGGGCTATCTGGGCAAGAGTGCACTGATCGAATGGCTGTCCTTTGGTTCGTTCAACAAAGCGTTCAAGCCCAACCGCACGGCCTTCGACTGGCTCAGCCGCGATGCCGTGGAGGTCGACAAGTACATCGCCGATCCCCTGTGCGGTTTTCGCTGTTGCAACCAGCTGTGGATCGACCTGCTCCAGGGCCTGGCGCAGATCAGCCAGCCGAAGAACCTCGCGCAGATCGACCCGAACCTGCCGATCCTGGTCCTGGGCGGCGAATGTGATCCGGTCAGCGACGGCAAGCGTCTGAAGCATCTGGCCGACGCCCTGCGCGCGACCGGCAACCGCCATGTGCAGCTGCGCCTGTACCCTGCAGCGCGACACGAAGTGCTCAACGAAACCAATCGCGACGAGGTCACCGCCGACATCCTCGGCTGGCTGGAGCAGGCGCTGGCCCTTGGCCGCCCTGCCCGCAGTGAATGATGTACACTTGCTCGTCCGCCCCTTAAGGAAGCCCAGATGTCCCAGGTCACCAACACGCCCTACGAAGCCCTCGAAGTCGGGCAGAAAGCCAGCTATGAAAAGTCCGTGGAAGAGCGCGACATCCAGCTGTTCGCTGCGATGTCCGGTGACCACAACCCGGTACACCTGGATGCCGAATTCGCCGCCAAGAGCATGTTCCGCGAGCGTATCGCCCATGGCATGTTCAGCGGTGCACTGATCAGTGCCGCGGTTGCCTGCACCCTGCCAGGCCCAGGCACCATTTACCTGGGTCAGCAGATGAGCTTCCAGAAGCCGGTCAAGATCGGCGACACCCTGACCGTGCGCCTGGAGATTCTCGAGAAGCTGCCCAAGTTCAAGGTGCGCATCGCAACGAATGTGTACAACCAGAACGACGAGTTGGTGGTCGAAGGCGTCGCCGAGATCCTGGCTCCGCGCAAACAGCAGACCGTCGAATTGGTCAGCCCACCGAACTTCGTTGCCAGCTGATCGAGCCCGTCGACAGTACGCCTTCACGGGTGAACCCGCTCCTACAAGGCCAGCGCTGCCCTGAAAACCGTGGGCGCGGGTTCACCTGCGAAAGATTCACTCGCGCCGCCTAGCGATCCAGCTCCCGCAGACACCGCTCGATGTGCCGCCTCTCCGGCCCCTGCCGGGTAAGCGCCAGCGCCTGCTGCCAGGCTGTGCGGGCCTGCTCGTCCTGACCCAACTGACGGTGCAGCTCCGCACGGGCAGCATGGGCCAGATGATAGTCGCGCAACTCGCCACGCTGCAGAATCGCCTCGATCGCCACAAGCCCCGCCCTTGGCCCGTCACGCCTGGCCAATGCCGCCGCCCGGTTAAGCTCGACCACCGGTGACGGCCAGTGCCGTTGCAACACATCGTACAACCCTACGATTTCCTGCCAGTCGGTCTGCTCGGGACTTGAAGCCTCGGCATGCACCGCGGCAATGGCCGCCTGCACGCTATAGGCACCGAACTGCCGGCTGCGCAGTGCTTGTTGCACCAATTGGCAACCTTCGGCGATCTGGGCACGATCCCACAGGCTGCGGTCTTGTCGGTCCAGAACCACCAACTCCCCCGCCGCATCGCTGCGCGCTTGCAATCGCGAGGCCTGCAGCAGCATCAACGCCAACAGCCCAAGCACCTCGGCATCCGGCAACAACTGGGCAAGCAACCGTCCGAGCCGGATCGCTTCGTCACACAGCTCACGCTGTATCAGGTCATCACCCGTGGAGGCCGAATAACCTTCGTTGAAGACCAGGTAGACCACTCGCAGCACACTTTCCAGGCGCTCTGGCAGTTCGGCCAGCGCCGGTACTTGATAGGGAATGCGCGCATCGCGGATCTTGGCCTTGGCGCGCACGATGCGCTGGGCAATGGTCGCCGGGCTCTGCAGGAAGGCTCGGGCGATCTGCTCGGTGGTCAGGTCGCAGACTTCACGCAGGGTGAGCGGCACCTGGGCATCGGCTGAAAGCGCCGGGTGGCAACAGGTGAAGATCAGCCGCAGGCGATCATCCACCAAGTCCTCCTCCTCGCCGGGACCCTGCCGTTGGTCCTCGAGCAACATGACCAGATCCGCCTGGGATCGGTCGAAGCGGGCGCGCCTGCGCAAGGCGTCGATGGCCTTGAAGCGGCCCGCAGACACCAGCCAGGCACGCGGGTTGTCTGGGATGCCATCGCGTTGCCAACGCTCGACCGCAATGAAAAAGGCGTCGTGCAGGGCCTCTTCGGCGAGATCGAAGTCGCCCAGCAGGCGGATCAGCGTCGCCAGGATACGCCGGGAGTCCTGTCGATAGACCGCCTCGACCTCCCGCCGCACCTGTTGAGCCTCGAGCATCAGTCCGGCATCCGCTGGGTCACCACCTCGACCAGCCGATCCAGGCTTTCACCCCAGCCCTGGTAAAAACCCATCTCCTCATGAGCACGGCAGTCGGCGGCGTTCCAGTGCAAGGCGCGTGCGGTGTAGCGGGTCTTGCCCTGTTCCTCGTCGAAGGTGATCACGGCCGTCATGAACGCTTTGTCCGAAGGTACCCAGCCCGGCCCAAAGGCATCGGTAAACACCAACCGCCGCGGCGCGACAATCTCCAGGAACACCCCCTGGTTGGGATACTCGGCGCCATCGGGCGCTCGCATCAAGGTCCGGAACAGCCCGCCCACCCAGAGTTGCAACTCGCACTCGGGGGTGGTCATGCCATGGGGGCCCCACCACTGTGTCAGCCACTGTGGCTCGGTCCAGGCGCGAAACACCTTGGCCGCAGGAGCATCGATCAAGCGTGTGATGGACAACTCGTGTGGCGACTGTTGCGGGCCGGGCTGTGCAAGGCTCATGCTGGTCGTTCTCCGTCGTCAGGGTTGCAACTCACGTACAGGCCGTACCTCGACGCTACCGACTCGCGCCGCCGGAATGCCTTTGGCGATGTTCAGTGCCTCGTTCAGGTCGCGCGCATCGACCAGGTAGAAACCCGCCAATTGCTCCTTGGTCTCGGCAAACGGACCGTCGGTCAGGCTCATGCGCCCACCCCGCACACGCACTGTGGTGGCGGTCTGCACAGGTTTGAGCGCCTCGGCCGCAAGCATTCGCCCGGCCCCCTGCAACGACTCAGCGTAGGCCATGCATTCGGCATCTTCAGGGCTGTCGGGCAGGCTGTGCAGCAGCCCTTCGTCACAATAGACCAGGCACAGGTATTTCATGGTCGTCTCCAATGCTGCGCAAAGGTGCGCTTGCCGATGAGCGGCAGGGTCGTTAAGGCTTGAGGTTGAACAGGGCTTTCTGGGTTTGCATGTCGAACGGTGCCGACCAGTGCTCGTGAATGACCTGCCATTGCCCGCCACTACGACGATAGCCTACGGTGGCCCGCATGAAGCCGCATTGGCTCTCGTCGTCCGAAGGGCCGCAGCGATTGAGCCAATGGGCAAAGCCCAGGTCACCGTCGGCATGCACGGTCAGTTGCGCCAGTTCGAACACCATGGGCCCGGTGCAGAAGCTCATGCACATTTCCCAGTGCGCCCGGTAGGCGGCCTTACCCTTGAATTGCAATGCGTTGATGGCATCGAAGGCGACGATGTCGTCAGCGTACGGCGCGCAGATGGCGTCCAGGTCGCGGTCGCGCACGGCCTGCATCCAGCGATCGATCAATTGGCTGAGTTGGGTTTCGGCGGTGTTCATCAGTGTTTCCTCCAATCGGTCATGAGCGGTTGGCGCCTCAAGTTTCGGCGCCTTCATGACTGGTCGAATGGTGATTGGGGAAATCGACAAGGCAGGCGAAAAAAAATCAAAGCAGCAAATACTGCGGCTTTTCAGCTTCGACGTGTAGGAGCGGGTTTACCCGCGAATGCCAAATCGTTGCTCACGGACAAATCACAGCCCCGGAAAATCACATGGCAGGGCTCGCAAGGATGAACTCACGGTACCCTGAAAGCACCACGTATCCGGCAAAGTAACAGAAGATCGCCGCCGAAAGCAGGTACGACCACGTCAGCAGACGATCCCCCAGCAAACGCCCGCCGTGACTGGCGATAGCACACAGGCCCAGGCACCACACCACCCCGGCCGCAAAGAAGCCGCCCAGGAACAGTCCGGCCTCCAGCGGCCCACCGGCACCGGAGCGGGAAATCAGCACCCCGCCCACTGCCGCGAACCAGAGGATGGCACTGGGCGAAGACATGGCCAGGAACATCCCCCGCAAGAATTCGCGCCAGGCCGGCTCCACCACTGCCTGTCCACTGGCCTCTAGATGCCCACCGCGCCACGCCGCCAGCAACATCTTCAGCGCGAACCACACCAGCAGGGCCGAGCCGCCCAGCCACAACGTCCAGCGCACCGCTTCGAACTGCAGCAGCACGGTCATGCCCGCGAGCGCGGCAACGGCATAGATCAGATCACCCACGCACGTCCCCAGCCCCAGCCACACGCCTTGCATGAAACCGCGTTGCATGGCCAGGGTGATCATGGCGATGTTGGCGACACCGATGTCCAGGCACAGGGACAAGCTGAGGAGGAATCCATTCGAAAAGGGCATGGGAGACTCGGTCATGCAGGTTCAAGGGAAGGCGATTGTGCCTGAGCGCGTGATGCCCTGTTCATATCTTTCGCGCATGAAACATCGCCTGAATACCCTCAAGCACCGAGCAGCACCCGCGCATAGCGCTCTCGATCGATGTTCGCCCCGCTCAGCACCACCGCCACACGCTTGCCGGCCTGACGCGCGCGCTCTTGCATCAACGCCGCCAGGGCCGCTGCGCCGGCACCTTCGGCGGTGTTGTGGGTGGCTTCGTGGTAAAGGCGCATGGCCTGGGCGACTTCATCGTCGGTGACGCGCACGATGCGTGCGGCGTGTTCATGAACCAGCGCGAAGGCATCAGGGTGCGGAACCCGGCAGGCCATGCCGTCGGCGAAGGTGTCGGCGGTCTCGGTAGTGACGATGCGTCCCTGCTCGAAGCTCTGGGCATAAGCATCGGCAGCACTGGAGACCACGCCGACGATCTGGGTCTTCAACCCCAGCAGGTTGCGCGCCTGGATCAGACCACAAATACCCGAACCCATGCCGATCGGCACGTAGACGCAATCCAGGTCTGCCACCGCATCGAACAGCTCCAGCGCATAGGTGGCCACGCCGCGCACGAGCTCCGGATGGAATGAAGGCACCATGGCGTAACCCAGCGACTCGGCAAGCCTGGCGGCTTCTTCGCGGGCCACATCGAAATCGACCCCGTGTTCCACCAATTCGGCGCCCAAGGCACGCATGGCGGCGTTCTTTTCTCGCGAGTTGCCTTCCGGCACTACGATCACCAGCGGCACCCCAGCCTGACGCGCCGCCAGCGCCATGCTCTGGCCATGGTTACCACGGGTGGCGGTGACCAGCCCTCGCGGTGGTTTGCCATTGGCCAACAGCGACCGCACATAGACCAGCCCGCCACGAACCTTGAAGGCACCGGTCGGTGCATGGTTTTCGTGCTTGACCCAGACCTTGCAACCCAAACGGTCGGCCAAAAGCGGCCAGGCATGCTGCGGTGTGGCGGGAACGTGCTGGTGGACGAAGTCGGCGGCTTCACGCAGGGCGGGCAGGTCGAACATGGACGATATTCCTTCATCAAAGGGAGATCGATCCTAAGCCCGACCCGACGCCGAGGTAAACCTTATCTGCCCACCGACAGTTTCAGCCCTGGCTGCAACCCTCGCCCATGGCGCGATACTGGATGGTGTGTACCTGGCCCTGGTGGTCTTCGTAGGTCATGGTCGCAGGCACCACCTCGCAGACGTTGGGGATGGTCGACAGGCTGATCACCCGCTTGATGTCCAGGTTGGTGGAATAGTCGTACTGCTCGACTGCAGGTTGGTTGGTGGCGGTCTTGACCTCATCGGCGAAGGCGAGCGAGGACATACCGACCAGTGCGAGAATCAGTAAAGCTTTCATGAGAGGTTGGCCTTAAAAGCAATCAACTCGATTGACTTCATATGCCGTGAATGGCGCGGAGAAGTTGTCATCACTCCGAAGATGACACGAAGTACCGATCCCGTTTCGTACTGCCGGGGGATGTCTGAAAGTCTACTCCCCGCCTGGAATAGTTGAACCCCGAACTCGGACAATCACTCTTGCGAACCCTGCAACAATCTGCGAAAAAACGCCTCCACGAAAACCCTTGTCCACGCCCATGAATCCGCTCCATTGCAGCCCTCTGGGGCCCCTTGAACGTAAGCTACTCGATCATTTCTACCGCCAGCACGACTCTCGCATGCGCGCCGCGGGCGATGGCCAATGGTGGGTGGCACGGGCGGGAGGTATCGTCGCGGGCATGAGCCTGAGCCCCATGGCCCAAGGGCACTGGCTCACAGGCCTGTTCGTTGCGCCAGCGTGGCGCGGCCAACAGGTCGCGTCCCAGTTGATCGAAGCGGCACTGCAGGTCACCTGCGGCCCGACCTGGTTGTTCTGCCATCCTGATTTGGAGGCCTTCTACCAGCGCCAGGCCTTCACCCTGACAGATACGCTGCCCGAGGCACTGGCCTCACGGCTGGCGCGCTACCAGCGCAGCAAGCGTCTGGTGGCAATGGTGCGAGATCAGTCGTCACGTGCATCGAGCCCAGGGAACAGCACCTCGGTATAGCCGAACTTGCTGAAGTCCTGAATGCGCGACGGGTACAGCCGGCCGATCAGATGGTCGCATTCATGCTGCACGACACGGGCGTGGAAACCGTCGGCGAAGCGGTTGATCGGATTGCCATCGGGGTCGATGCCCTCGTAACGGATGTGCTTGAAGCGCGGCACCACACCGCGCAGCCCCGGCACCGACAGACAGCCTTCCCAGCCGTCCTCGACCTCCGGGGACAAGGGCGTGATCACCGGGTTGAGCAGGATGGTCTGGGGTACGGGTTCGGCATCCGGATAACGCTCGCTGCGCTCGAAGCCGAAGATCACCAGTTGCAGGTCGACGCCGATCTGCGGTGCGGCCAGGCCCACGCCGCCCACATGGCGCATGGTCTGGAACATATCGTCGATCAGCGCCTGCAACTGCTCGCTGCCGATCAGGTCCGCCGGTACCGGCGGGGCGATGCGCAACAAGCGTTCGTCGCCCATCTTGAGGATGTCACGGATCATCGGGGGTTCGGCTCACTCGGCTGGGGCTCGACAGGATGTTCATGGCCGAGCACGGTCAATGTCTCCTTGGAGGTATGACCTGCGGCTTCCTTCTCACCAGGGTTCTTGCCTTCGGCCGACATGTGCTCGATCACCGCGTTCATCTCGGCACCGAGCAGCAGCACGGCGGCGGAAATGTAAAAGTACAGCAGCAGGACGATGATTGCCCCGATACTGCCGTACATGGCGTTGTAATCGGCGAAGGTCTTCACATAGTAACCGAATGCCAGCGAAGCAATGATCCACACGACCACCGCCAATACCGAGCCTGGGGTGATGAAGCGAAACTCCTGCTTCACATCGGGCATGACGTAGTAGATCAGCGCCACCGCCACCATCATCAGAATGATGATCGCCGGCCAGCGCAGGATGGTCCAGACCGTGACGATGACCTCCTGCATGCCCACCTGGGCGGCGATCCACTCCATCACCTGCGGCCCTAGCACCATCAGCGCCGCCGCCGCCAGGAGCATACCGGCGATGCCGATGGTGTAAACCACCGACAGCGGGATGCGCTTCCAGACCGGCCGCCCTTCGGGTACGTCGTAGGCGGCGTTCATCGCGCTCATCATCAGGCGCACGCCGGCCGAAGCCGTCCACAGGGCGATGACGATACCCACCGAGAGCAGCCCCCCCTTTGACTGCTGCAGCTGGTCGATCACCGGATTGACCTGCTCCAGGGCCTGGGGCGGCAGCACCAGCTCCGACTGCAGGCGCAGCCAGGAGAAGAAGTCCGGCAGGTGCAGGAAACCGATCAGGGCGATGAGGAACAACAGGAAGGGAAACAACGAAAACAGCATTTGGTAGGCGAGCGCGGACGCATAAGTGGACATCTCGTCATCGAGAAACTCGCGGACGGTGCGCACCAGCACGCGGTGCAGGGGCAAACCGCGCAGGTTGGGGAAAAACATAGCGTCTCCTTTCGCTGCAGGATCGTGTCAGGTGAAGGCCAGCCAATCGGGCAGGCACGTTTCAATGATGCAAGTCTAATAGACCACATCAGACACGTTGCAGCTCAACGCCAGGCCAACAAAAGAAAACAGCTACAAATGCCTGTAGACCGACCGGGGCTGAACCGTAAGCGCCTTGCTGCTGGACCGGGCCGCTGCTCCCAGGCTTGTTTGCCCGCAGCCGGCCCCGCACAATACCAGGCCTTATCTCGCGTCAACCCGCAGGAACCTGCATGAAACTCGACAAACCCACCGCCATCGCCCGCCGTAACCAAGCGCTGGAGCGGCCGGTGCTCAACCGCGACAACACCCTGCTCGCGATCCTGGACCGCAAACGCAACCTGTGGTGGTTCGATGTGCCGACGGCGCTACTGCGCAAAGGCCAGCCCGACTGGGTCAACCTGCTGCTGCACACCCCCGAGACCGATGAGCTGCAGCACCTGAAAGTGCCGACCAACTTCCTGCGCGCTCACCAGGAGCAGATGGAAGTCCGTCATCCGGGCAAGCGGCGCTCGACCATCAGCCTGGCCCTGAGCGCCGACCGTGACTCGCTACTGCGCGACACCCGCCCCGGTGGCGAGCAGCTGGACTTCACGCCCTTCCTGCAGGGTTGATCAGGCCCGTTCGATGCGATCGTCAAGGATGACGATGCGGCCTTGCTTGTAGAGGGCGCCGATCGCTTTCTTGAAGTTGCCCTTGCTGACATTGAACAGTCGGCTGATCACTTCAGGGTCGCTCTTGTCGCACACCTCGAGCATCCCGCCCGCAGCCTCCAGGCGCGCCATGATCTGCTCGGGCAGGCTGTCGACCAGGACCTTGCCCACCGGCTGCAAGCTCAGGGCGATCTTGCCGTCGTGGCGCACTTCCTTGATGTAACCCTTCTCATGCATGCCCGAACGCAGGAACTTGAACACCTCGTTCTTGTGGATCAAGCCCCAGTGGCGGTTGTTGATGATCGCCTTGAAGCCCATGGGCGTCTGCCCGGCCACCAGCAGTTCCACCGGCTGGCCGGCCTGGTAGTCGGCCGGGGTGCGATCGAGGTAGCGGTCCAGGCGTGCGGTGGCGGTGATGCGACGGGTACGTTTGTCCAGGTAGACGTGCACCACGCAGTAGTCGCCGATCTTCAGCGGACGCGACTCTTCCGAATAGGGCATCAACAGGTCCTTGGACAGCCCCCAGTCGAGGAAGATGCCCGCGCCGTTGATGTCCTTGACCTTGAGACTGGCGAACTCACCGACCTGTACCTTGGGCTTTTCGGTGGTGGCGATCAGCTGGTCTTCGCTGTCGAGGTAGATGAACACATTGAGCCAGTCGTCGATCTCGGCGTCGACGTCCTTGGGGATGTAGCGCTTGGGCAGCAGGATCTCGCCATCCGCACCGCCATCCAGGTACAGGCCGAAGTCCGTGTATTTCACGATTTGCAAACTGTTGTAACGCCCAAGCAAAGCCATTTACGAAGATCCTCAAGACAAGGCGGCTATTCTACACCTGAACAGCCTTCGCCGCCTGGCCGTCCGTGCCCAGGAACCGACGGAGCTCCCTTGCGTCTACTGCCTGGCAAGCTCCAGCAAGGATTCGCCAATGCCCGTCACCCTACGCCCTGTGTTCATCATCGTCCTGTGCCTGACCCTGGCAGTGGCCGCCTGCAGCCGCATCGACCTGGCCTACCGCAACCTCGACGTGCTGGTGCCCTGGTCCCTGAATGACTACCTGAACATGAACCGCCAGCAGAAAACCTGGCTCGATGAGCGTCTCAAGCAGCACCTGGCCTGGCATTGCAAGACGCAACTGCCCGGCTACCTGAAGTGGCTCGACCAGATCCGCCAGATGGTCGTCACCGACCAAGTCACCGACCAGGCACTACTGCAGCGCACCACCGAAGCTCGCCAGGCCATCGGCCGGGTCGCCGAGGCGATCACCCCCTCCGCCACCCAGCTGTTGCGTGGCATGAGCGACGAGCAGGTCGCGCAGATGCGCCAGGCCTTTCTTGATGACATCCGCGAGCGCCAGGCCAACTATGTCGAGACGCCCCTGCCCAAGCAGATCAACGACCGCGCCAAACGCATGGAAAAGCGCCTCGAACCCTGGCTGGGCGAACTCAACGCGTCCCAACGCCTGCGCGTGCTGACCTGGTCCCAGGCCCTCGGCGACCAGAATCGTCAGTGGATCGCCAACCGCGCCCACTGGCAGCAGCAACTGGTGCTGGTCATGGCTCAGCGCGACACGCCCGCCTTCGAGCCCCGCCTCGCGCAGTTGCTCCAACGCAAGGAGAGCCTATGGAGCCCGGAATACCGCATTGCCTTCCAGCATTCCGAACAACAGGCCCGCAGCCTGCTGGTGGACCTGATGAAGCAGAGCACCCCGGTACAACGGCAGTACCTCCAGGAACGGCTGAGCAAGGTGCGCAACGACTTCACCGAACTCAAGTGCATGAAGGGGTAGCACCTTTGCGCTGTCGCCAGCCTCAGATCAGGCTGTAGCGCCTGGCGACAACCTGCGATGGGCTCTAAGCCAGCCTCAAACGCTCACCGCGCCTTGCGCCGATACGGAAACACGTCGATGACCTTCCCGTCACGGATCGTCGCCTGCAGCCCCTTCCAGTAATCGGCGTCATACAGCTCGCCATGCAACCGGCTGAACAGCCGTCGCTGGCCGATGTCGGCGAACAGAAACGGCGGAAACTCCTCCGGAAACACATCGTGCGGCCCGATCGAATACCACGGTTCGCCGGACATCTCGTCCTCCGGATAACGCGGCGGCGGGATATGCCGGAAGTTCACCTCGGTCAGGAAGCTGATCTCGTCGTAGTCATAGAACACCACCCGACCATGACGGGTGACGCCGAAATTCTTGAGCAGCATGTCACCAGGAAAGATGTTCGCCGCCGCCAGTTGCTTGATCGCCAGGCCGTAGTCCTCCAGCGCTTCCAGCACTTGGGCTTCACTGGCCTGTTCCAGGTAAAGATTGAGCGGCGTCATGCGCCGTTCGGTCCAACAGTGACGGATCAGCACTGTGTCGCCCTCAAGCTTGACGGTCGAGGGTGCCACCTCCAGCAGCTCGGCCAGACACTGCGCTTCGAACTTGGCCTTGGGGAAACGGAAATCGGCGAATTCCTGGGTATCGGCCATGCGCCCGACCCGATCGACGCTTTTGACCAGACGGTACTTGTCGATCACCGTGGCCCTGTCCACGGTCTTGGACGGCGAGAAGCGGTCCTTGATGATCTTGAACACAGTATTGAAGCCGGTCAGGGTGAACACGCTCATCACCATACCGCGCACCCCAGGCGCCATGACGAAGCGATCCTCGGTACTGGCCAAGTGATTGATCAACGCACGGTAGAACTCCGACTTGCCGTGTTTGTAGAAGCCGATCGAGGTGTACAGCTCCGCGATGTGCTTGCCCGGCAGGATGCGCTTGAGGAAATTGACGAACTCCGCCGGCACCGGCACATCGACCATGAAATACGAGCGGGTGAAGGAGAAGATGATCGACACCTCGGCTTCGTCGGTGATCACCGCATCCGCCTCGATGCCATGGCCCTCGCGGTGCAGCAGCGGAATCACCAGCGGCCACTGCTCATCCGGCGTGTACAGCCGCCCCACCAGGTAGGCGCCCTTGTTGCGGTAGAGCACCGGTGAGAACAGCTCGACGGCCAGCGCGGGATCCTTGCAGACCCAATCGGGCAAGCATTCGCGCAGTTGCTGCTCCAGACGTGCTACGTCCCCGTCCAGGTCGCCATAGGGCACGTTGAACGGGTAGTCGGCAAAGATCGAGCGCAACAGGCTCCGGACGCTGCCGTCAGGCCGATAGATACGAGTCTGTGCAGCCCGCTCATGTCCGCGCATCGACGGCCGGGTGGTATGGATGAACATGCAGCCATCGCTGATCAGGTCGTGGCTGAACAGGCTGCAGAAGATCGAGTTGTACCAAGTCTCGGCCAACTCATCGTCAAGGCGCGGGTCGATCAGGCGGATATAGGCATTCTTCACCAGCGGCCATTGCTCGACATCGAGCAGTACCGCCTCGGCAAAGCCATCGCGCAGCCAACCATTGACCTGAGCGACCTTTTCTTCATAGAGATTGATGCGTGCCGCCGCAGCCTGCTGGATCTGCTGCCACAGCGCCTGTTCGAAGCGCTCGCGCGCGCCCAGGGTGATGCGCCGGAAATGTTCGCGGTAGTCGTCGAAACCATCGAGGATCATCCGGGCGATCTCGGCCGCCGGCCATGACTGGGACATGCAGGGGACTCCATGCGGGGGTTCAACACGCAAGCTTAGTTGCCCCTGCTTTCGTCGTGCCCTTTTCACAGGCAAACCCGCTCTTGCAGGACAATCGCCGCCCTGTGAGCGGGTAACCATGAAAGGCCACGGACAAATTCACACAGCAAGAAAGGACAAGAACCGCGCTCAGTCGATGGCGTACACTCGCGCCCTTGCCGATTGCTGGAGACCGCTGTGAGCCCCATCGCCCTTGCCCGCCTGCTGACCCTTGCCGCTGTCTGGGGGGCGAGCTTCCTGTTCATGCGCATCATCGCGCCGGAACTCGGTACCGTGCCGACAGCGTTCTTTCGCGTCTCGATCGCGTGTTTGGGTCTGATCGCCATTCTCGCCGCGGCGCGGGTGCGCTGGGACTTCAACGGTAAGCTTGGCGCCTGTCTGGTATTGGGGATGATCAACTCCGGGATCCCGGCCACCTTCTATTCAGTGGCCGCGCAGGTGCTGCCAGCCGGCTACTCAGCCATTTTCAACGCCACCACGCCGCTGATGGGTGTGCTGATCGGCGTGCTTTGCTTCCGCGAGCCCATGACCCTGGCCAAGCTGTGCGGCATATTCCTGGGGCTGTTCGGCGTCGGCATCCTCAGCGGTGCGGGCCCGGTGGCGTTGGATCTAGCCTTGTTGCAAGGTGCCCTTGCCTGTCTGGCCGCGACCACCTGCTATGGCTTTGCCGGGTTCCTTGCGCGACGTTGGGTGAGCGATCTCGATAGTCGGTTGTCGGCCTTGGGCAGCATGCTCGGCGCGACCTTGCTGCTGACGCCGGTGTTCGCCTGGAGTGCCCTCACCCAGCCACCGGCCAGCTGGGGCGGTTGGCCGGTGTGGCTGTCATTGCTGGGCCTGGGCCTGCTGTGCACGGCGTTCGCCTACATCCTGTATTTCCGCCTGCTGGCCGAGATCGGACCGGTCAAGGCCAGTACCGTGACCTTCCTGATTCCGGTATTCGGCGTCCTGTGGGGCGCCTGGCTGCTGGACGAGCCGCTGTCGATGGCGCATCTCTATGGTGGAGTGCTGATCGGTGTGGCCTTGTGGCTGGTGCTGCGTCCGGCCAAAAAATAGGGCCATGGCCCTATCACGGGACAAGGCCCTGCGTCTTCGCAACGGCGTACACCCATTCGCGAAGAGGGCCGCAAAGCGGCCCTCGGTGCATCAGGCTTCAGCCGTACGCAATACCGGCTTGCGGAACACGAACAGCAGCCCGACGACGATCAACCCCATGCCCATCAGGCTGAGCGGTGCCAGACGATTGCCGAAGATCAGATAATCCATCACGGCAGTCACCGCAGGCACCAGGTAGAACAGGCTTGTGACATTGACCAGGTTGCCACGGGCGATCAGGCGATACAGCAGCAAAGTCGCCAACAGCGAGACCACCAGCCCCATCCATGCCAGCGCACCGATGAAGCTTGCACTCCATTGCACCTGGAGCGGCTGAAATGGCGCG
This sequence comes from Pseudomonas sp. CK-NBRI-02, assembly GCF_008124495.1. NCBI lineage: Bacteria > Pseudomonadati > Pseudomonadota > Gammaproteobacteria > Pseudomonadales > Pseudomonadaceae > Pseudomonas > Pseudomonas sp. CK-NBRI-02. Next base: position 190,655 of record NZ_VSJH01000007.1, read on the forward strand.
AACACTGCGCACAAGGCAAAGCCGGCTATGTACTGTAACGGCAAGGTACCCATGGGGTTGTCGGTGATGCGCTTTTGCAGGATCGAGCCCAACGTCATGCTGGCCAGCGCCAGCAGGGCGAACAGCATCCCAGCCAGGGATACCCCGCCCAGATTGAGGCCTTGGTAGACCACCATCACCAGCCCCCCAAGCCCCAAGCCAAGCCCGAACAGCCGGCTCCAGGAACGCTGGCGCTCCATCAGCACAACGGTAAGGATCGGTTGAACACCCATGACCGTGGCCATGATGCCAGGGGTGACGTGGGTGTTGAGCGCCAGCAGATAGAAGATCTGGTAAGCGCCCAACAACACGCAACCGGTACCCAGGGCGCGCAGCACGGCACCACGACCACGCGGCCAGCGCAGCCCCAGCAGTGGGCTGACCATCAGCAGGCCGGCAAGCGCCAGGGCCGAGCGTAGCAGGAGGAAGGCAAAGGGGCTGGCCTGGGCAAGGCCAAGCTTGGAGACGATCGCCCCGCTGCTCCACAGCAGGACGAACAGGCTGGTCGTGGCCGCCGAGGCCACGGATGCTTTGGAAAAGACAGACATGTATTGCCACCTGTATAGGGCAAATGAGCCGAACGGCAGGCTGTCGCGTTAGCGAGGGAGGTAGCCGACCGTGTTCAGTAGGTTGCGAGCGTGATGGGAGGCGGCCAGAGGCCGATCAGCCCAGCACCACTGCGCAAGGAGGCGGAGCTACGCCGCCTACCACGCCACTGACAGGTGGTGGGTAATGACTGATCATGGCCGGCTGCTGACTGCCACGCACAACCACGCCCGCGTCAGGCGCGAGGACGACAGCTGTGATGGAAGGGATGGCAGGCATGATCGGGTCTTCGGAGAAGAGAATGTTTCGGAATATAACGGCGAATCCCGGGCCGGGCAATAGCTGCATTCTGGATTGGCAGATCAGGCCCTTTCGCCGGTAAACCCGCTTCCGCACGTTCCAGGTTGAGCCGGTGGGAGTGAAAAACCCGCTCTCAAGGTTTGCGCTGAGCCTGTGAGAGCGGGTTTACCGGCGAATGCGATGACAGGTGATTCAGAACAGCCAACGGTACAGCAGATACGCCACCACCACCGCCAGCACTGGCCGCAGGATGCGGTAGGCCTTGGGGTTTGCGCGCTTGAACTGCTTCACGCGGGTGCTGATCTTGTTGCTGAAGCGCTTGCTCCAGGCATAGGCCTGGTTGATCCCGCCCACGCGCTCGTCATCGGTGTTCTGCGGCGCAGTGGCGCGGCCCAGGAAGGCGCTGACTTTGCGGTTGATGCGGGTCATCAAAGGGCTACTGAGCGGGCGCTCGATGTCGCAGAACAGAATCACGCGGGTTACGTCGGTTTCGTTCTTCACCCAGTGCACATAGGTCTCGTCGAACATCACGTCCTCACCGTCGCGCCAGGCGTAGGGCTGGCCGTCGACGTAGATGCGGCAGTTGTCAGAATTCGGAGTAGACAGGCCCAGGTGATAACGCAGGGAGCCGGCAAACGGATCGCGGTGCGGGTTCAGATGGCTGCCACCGGGCAGCAAGGCGAACATGGCGCCCTTGACATTGGGGATGCGGCTGACCAGTTCGACGGTCTTGGGGCAGAGCATTTCGGCCGAGGGCAGCGGCTTGTCGTACCACTTCAGGTAGAAGCGCTTCCAGCCCTTCTTGAAGAACGAGCCGAAGCCTGCGTCATTGTCCTTTTCCGCGGCACGGATGTAGCCCTCGTCGAACAGGCGCATGGCCTCTTCGCGGATCACTTCCCAGTTGTCCTTGAGCACATCGAGCTCGGGAAACCGCTGACGGTCCAGGTAAGGCTTGGACGGCACGCCGGAAAACAGGTACATCAGGCTGTTATAAGGTGCGAACAGCGCCGAATGATTGACGAACTGGCGCAGCACGGGAAGACGTGCCTTGCCGCGCAGGTGCACGAACAGCACACTGGAGAAGAACACCAGCAGGACACCTGCCTTGGCGGCGAAGGAAAAGGTCATGCAACACTCCTTGGAGAAGAAACCAGGCCGTGGCCTGCTCCATTCAAAATCATCCGGCCATCATAAACCCATCTGCCCCTGGTAAAAACCTCCAGGGACGCAGTGCAGTTTTCAGGATCTTGCAACAAAGAGTGCTGCCCGGCATTGCTCCGGATCAGCCGTGCATCAGAAAAGCGGGGCCGCCACACGGCCCCGGTATCGCCAGGACCGCGTGTTACTGCTGGTTTTCCTGTTCGGTGAACAAGTCACTGAACAGCATGCTCGACAGGTAACGCTCGCCCGAATCCGGCAGAATCACCACGAGCGTCTTGCCCTGCATCTCGGGCTTCTCGGCCAGGCGCACGGCGGCGGCCATCGCCGCGCCACAGGAAATACCGCAGAGAATGCCCTCTTCCTGCATCAGGCGCAGGGCCATGGCCTTGGCCTCGTCGTCGGTGACGGTCTCGACCTGGTCGACGATGGACAGGTCAAGGTTCTTCGGCACGAAACCTGCGCCGATGCCCTGGATCTTGTGCGGGCTTGGCTTGAGCTCTTCACCCGCCAGAGTCTGGCTGATCAACGGCGAGGCCACCGGCTCCACCGCCACTGACAGGATCGACTTGCCCTGGGTGTGCTTGATGTAACGCGAAACCCCGGTAATGGTACCGCCGGTGCCGACGCCCGCCACCAGGACGTCTACCGCGCCATCGGTGTCGTTCCAGATTTCCGGACCGGTGGTCTTTTCGTGAATCGCCGGGTTGGCGGGGTTATCGAACTGGCCCGGCAGGAAGTAGTTGGCCGGGTCGGAGGCGACGATTTCGTTGGCTTTCTCGATCGCGCCCTTCATGCCCTTGGCCGGGTCGGTCAGCACCAGTTCGGCCCCCAGCGCCTTGAGCACCTTGCGCCGCTCCAGGCTCATGGATGCAGGCATCGTCAATACCAGCTTGTAGCCACGGGCAGCGGCGACGAAGGCCAGGCCAATGCCGGTGTTGCCCGAGGTGGGCTCGACGATGGTCATGCCCGGCTTGAGCTTGCCGCTGCTCTCGGCGTCCCAGACCATGCTCGCGCCGATCCGGCACTTGACCGAATAGCCTGGGTTGCGTCCTTCGATCTTGGCCAGGATGGTCACACCACGCGGAGCGATGCGGTTGATCTGCACCAGCGGCGTATTGCCGATGGAGTGGGCGTTGTCTGCGTAGATGCGGCTCATGGCAGGAGTCCTTGAACTTTGTAGGAGCAGGGAAAGCTTCAAGGGTAAGCCTGCCCCGGGGGGCAGTAAAGCCCGTTCGAACTCCCCACAGGCCATGGTGGTCAACCGGACAACCTGCCCCGGAGAGCCCTCGATGAAAGCTCGCTATCGTTGGCCGCTGATAGGCCTGGCCAGCCTGGTCGCGCTGTTGCTGGCCCTGCACCTGGCCCTGCCCTACCTGGTCCGTGACTACCTCAACGACCGGCTCGCGGACATGGGCGACTACCGCGGGCACATCACCGACGTGGACTTGGCCTGGTGGCGCGGGGCCTACCAGATCAACGAGCTGAAGATCGTCAAGACCAGCGGCAAGGTACCGGTGCCGTTTCTCGATGCCCCGCTGATCGACCTCTCGGTGAGCTGGCGTTCGCTGTGGTACGACCATGCCGTGGTCGCCGAGGTCGTCTTCGTGCACCCAGAGCTCAATTTCGTCGACGGTGGCAACAAGCAGAACTCCCAGACCGGCCAGGGTACCGACTGGCGCCAGCAGCTAGAAAAACTGCTGCCCATCACCCTCAACGAGGTGCGCATCGAAAACGGCACCCTGACCTTTCGCAACTTCAATTCCAAACCGCCTGTCGATCTGAAGGCTACCCAGTTGGACGCGAGCATCCGCAACCTGACCAACGTACGCGACGAAAAAGGCCGCCGCGACGCCCATTTCGACGGCACAGCGCGGCTGCTGGGGGATGCCCGGGTGGAAAGCCGTGCCACTTTCGACCCGTTCAGCGATTTCGACGATTTCGAGTTTCGCCTGCGCGCGACCGGTATCCAGCTGCGCCGGCTCAATGATTTCGCCAGTGCTTACGGCAAGTTCGACTTCAATGCAGGTCATGGCGATCTGGTGATCGAAGCCCAGGCCGAGAAAGGCCGTCTGCACGGGTACATCAAGCCTTTATTGCGGGATGTGGATGTGTTCAATTGGCAGCAGGACGTGGAAGACAAGGACAAAGGCTTCTTCCGTTCGATCTGGGAAGCGCTGGTCGGCGCCAGCGAAACGGTGCTCAAGAACCAGCCCAAGAACCAGTTCGCCACCCGCGTGGAGCTGAGCGGTAGCGTGCACCAGCGCAACATCAGCGCCTTCGAGGCGTTCCTGCAGATCCTGCGCAACGGCTTTATCCAGGCATTCAATGCACGCTACGAACAACCGCCGCCCGATTCCGACTGAACCGGGGCGCGACGCACCATTCAGAGACTGAATGACCAGTCTGCGTTTTCTCTCGCCTGGGCCCGCGTTATAGTCGCTGGCAATGACAAACACGTATCGCCTCTTTCGCGGGTGAATCCGCTGCCACAGGGCCATCGTCACCGCTTCCTGTGGGAGTGGTCTGCCCGCGAAAGGGTCTTGAATGACACCCCGCAGAGGATCGGTTCATGAAGTTCGAAGGCACCCGCGACTACGTCGCCACAGACGACCTGAAGCTGGCGGTCAACGCAGCCATCACCCTGGAGCGCCCGCTGCTGGTCAAGGGTGAACCGGGCACCGGCAAGACCATGCTCGCCGAACAGCTCGCCGCCTCCTTCGGCGCCCGCCTGATCACCTGGCACATCAAATCCACCACCAAGGCCCACCAAGGCCTCTACGAATACGACGCGGTCAGCCGCCTGCGCGATTCGCAACTGGGTGTGGACAAGGTCCATGACGTGCGCAACTACCTGAAAAAGGGCAAGCTCTGGGAGGCTTTCGAGGCCGAAGAACGTGTGATCTTGCTGATCGACGAGATCGACAAGGCCGACATCGAGTTCCCCAACGACCTGCTGCAGGAACTCGACAAGATGGAGTTCTACGTCTACGAGATCGACGAGACGATCAAGGCCAAGCAACGTCCGATCATCATCATCACCTCCAACAACGAGAAGGAACTGCCCGACGCCTTCCTGCGCCGCTGCTTCTTCCACTACATCGCCTTCCCCGACCGCGACACCCTGCAGCGCATCGTCGACGTGCACTTCCCCAACATCAAGCAGTCGCTGGTCAGTGAAGCGCTGGATGTGTTCTTCGACGTGCGCAAGGTGCCGGGCCTCAAGAAAAAGCCATCCACCTCCGAGCTGGTCGACTGGCTCAAACTGTTGATGGCCGACAACATCGGCGAAGCCGTGCTGCGCGAGCGCGACCCGACCAAGGCCATTCCGCCGCTGGCCGGCGCCTTGGTCAAGAACGAGCAGGACGTGCAACTGCTCGAGCGCCTGGCCTTCATGAGCCGGCGCGGCAACCGCTGACAGGAGCCGGCCATGCTGCTCAATCTGTTCAACGAAATGCGCGCGGCCAAGGTGCCGGTGTCGGTGCGCGAACTGCTCGACCTGCTCAATGCCTTGCAGCAGCGGGTGGTGTTCGCCGACATGGACGAGTTCTATTACCTGGCGCGGGCCATCCTGGTGAAGGACGAGCGGCATTTCGACAAGTTCGACCGGGCCTTCTCCGCCTACTTCAAGGGCCTGGAGAATCTCGACCGACACCTGGAGGCGTTGATCCCCGAAGATTGGCTGCGCAAGGAGTTCGAGCGCTCGCTCAGTGACGAGGAACGTGCGCAGATCCAGTCCCTGGGCGGGCTGGACAAGCTGATCGAGGAATTCAAGAAACGCCTTGAAGAACAGAAGGAACGTCACGCCGGCGGCAACAAATGGATCGGCACCGGCGGTACCAGCCCATTCGGCTCCGGCGGCTACAACCCCGAAGGCATTCGCGTGGGCGAGGCCGGCAAACGCCAGGGCAAGGCGGTCAAGGTATGGGACCAGCGCGAATACAAGAACCTCGACGACCAAGTCGAACTGGGCACACGCAACATCAAGCTGGCTTTGCGTCGCCTGCGCAAGTTCGCCCGCGAAGGCGCTGCCGAGGAACTGGACATCGATGGCACCATCGACCACACCGCACGGGATGCAGGGCTGCTGAACATCCAGATGCGCCCGGAGCGGCGCAACACGGTCAAGCTGCTGTTGCTGTTCGACATCGGCGGCTCCATGGACGCCCACGTCAAGGTCTGCGAGGAGCTGTTCTCCGCGTGCAAGACCGAGTTCAAGCACATGGAGTACTACTACTTCCACAACTTCGTCTACGAGTCGGTGTGGAAGAACAACCTGCGCCGTACATCGGAGCGCTTCTCCACCTTCGACCTGCTGCACAAGTATGGCGACGACTACAAAGTGGTATTCGTCGGCGATGCGGCCATGGCGCCTTACGAGATCACCCAGCCGGGCGGTAGCGTGGAGCATTGGAACGAAGAAGCCGGGTACGTGTGGATGCAGCGTTTCATGGAGAAGTTCAGGAAGATCATCTGGATCAATCCGTATCCCAAGCAGGCCTGGGACTATACCGCCTCCACCCATCTGGTGCGCGAGCTGATCGAAGACAAGATGTACCCGCTGACCTTGCAGGGGCTGGAAGACGGGATGCGTTACCTGTCCAAGTAATGGCGTCGCCCGTTTCGCGGGTAAACCCGCGCCCACAGGTGCAGCACATCCATTGAGGACTGTGCTGCACCTGAGCAACTGCCCTGCATAGGCCCGTCGCAGGTCAGCCCGCACCTACCGGCTGAAGCACGTACCTTGTGCAAGCCGGGGTCCGGCGCTCCGATTGCCCCGCCAGAGGGCCGGCAGCCTCACCGCCAACGTTGCAGATAAGCCTGCTGCTGTTGCCAGGCCAGCTCCTGCACCACCGCCCTGAAGCACACCACCGCCCCGGGCAGGCACTGTGCCAGTTGCGCCAGCGCCAGGGGCGTCAGCGCTCCAAGCCGTGGATACCCACCAATGGTCTGCCGGTCATTGAGCAGCACGATCGGCTGCCCGTCCGGCGGCACCTGCACGGCGCCCAAGGGGATACCCTCCGAAATCATCGGCGCGCCCTGGTAGACCAACTGCGGCCCGAGCAGGCGCATACCCATGCGGTCGGCGCGGCTGTCCAGGGTCCACTCACGATTGAACGCCTCGAACAGGCTGGTGCCACTGAATGCGCCGATCTGTGCGCCCATGACCAGCTCCAGTTCGGGCTTTTGCGGGTAGGTCGGACGCAAATGCTGCGCCACTTCACGCAAGGCAGGCGCCCCCTTGGCGAACGACAACACTTGCCCTTTGGCCAGCGTCTTCCCTCTCCCATCGAGGCCGCCGAGCGCCTCGCGTGCCACGGTCGCGCAACTGCCCAATACCGTCTCGGCCTGGAACCCGCCAGGCGCTGCCACGTAAGCCCGCGCGCCTTGCCGAGGTTGGCGAAGACTCAGGCGCTGGCCCTTGCCCAAACGCAAGCTGCGCCAGGGCTGGACAGGCTGATCGTCGACACGCGCATCCAGATCTCCACCGGCCAGGGCCAAGGTGCAATCGTCCTCGGCGACCAGCGTGAAGCCCCCCAGCGTCACCTCCACCACCGGCGCATCCAGCGCATTGCCCAGTAGCCAGTTGGCCCAGTACATCGCCACCCAATCCAACGCCCCACCCTGGGTCACGCCTAGGTGGCGTACGCCGAAACGCCCGGCATCCTGCAACTGACACAGCGCGGTGCTGGCCTCGATCGTCAATCGCTTCATGCCAGGGCCTCCAACGGGCTGTCGTCGCCGCCCAATGCCATGAACTGCTCGTGAGACACCGCCACGAAACGCACCCGATCACCTGGTTGCAGCAGGCTGTAACCCTCACGTGCGTGGTCGAACAAGCGCACCGGGGTGCGGCCGATCAGGTTCCAGCCGCCTGGCGAGACCGCCGGGTAGACGGCGGTCTGGCGCTCGGCGATGCCCACGCTGCCCGCTGCCACGCGCTTGCGCGGGGTACTCAGGCGTGGGCTGGCCAGGCGTTCGTCCACCAAGCCCATGAAACCGAACCCCGGCGCGAAACCCAGGGCAAATACCGGGTACTCCCGCTCGCTGTGCAGGCCGATCACCTCCGCCTCGCTCAGGCCGCTGCGGGCAGCCAGCACCGGCAGCTCCGGCCCGACGCTGGCGTGGTACCAGACCGGGATCTCATGGCGACGCCCGGTGTTGCCCGCATCCGGCTGCAAATCCGCCAATGCCTGGTCGATCAGCTCGCGCGCCTGCCCAGGTGTCTGCTCGAACTGCACCATCACGGTGGTATAGGAGGGGACCAAATCCACCAGCCCCGCCCCGAAGGCTGTGCGCAGGCGCTGGCTGGCAGCCAGGATCCACGGCATGTTGGCCTCATCGATGACGTCGAACAGGCGCACCATCAAGCTGTCGATGGCCACCACCTCGATGCATGGGTTCATGGCTGCTCCAAGGCGTCGAGGGCCTGGCGGATCTGCCGCACGGCCGCCACGGAGCTGTCATTGTCGCCATGCACGCAGAGGGTACCGGCATCCAGTTGCACAGCACTGCCGTCATCGGCCACCAGCGCCTCACCACAGGCCAGGCGCAAGGCCTGCTCGATCACCAAGGCCGGGTCGTGATGCACCGCGCCGGGCAGGCGCCGGGAAACCAGATGACCGCTAGCGGTATAGGCCCGGTCGGCAAAGGCCTCGAACCACAACGGCACACCGATCGCCTCGCCCAGGGCGCGTGCGGCGCTGTCGTCGGCGGTGGCCATCAGCATCACCGGCAGTCCCGCATCATAGGCGGCCACGGCCTCGAGTACTGCGCGCAGCTTGAGTGGGTCGGCCATCATGTCGTTGTACAGCGCGCCATGGGGTTTGACGTAGGCCACGCGGCTGCCCAGCACCTTACAGATCCCCTCCAGCGCGCCGATCTGGTAATGCAGCAGGTCTCGGATCTCCTCGTTGCTGCACGCCATGGAGCGGCGGCCGAAACCGACCAGGTCCGGGTAAGCCGGGTGCGCGCCGATGGTCACGCCGTGCTCCAGTGCCAGGGCCACGGTGCGGCGCATGGTGCCAGGGTCGCCTGCGTGGTAGCCGCAAGCGATGTTGGCGCAATCGATGTAAGGCATCACCTCGGCGTCCAGGCCCATGCGCCAACTGCCGAAACTCTCGCCCATGTCGCAATTGAGAAGCAGGCGTTTCACCGGTCGAACTCTCTTGTGGTTGTTCATGTGCCTACCTTACCGTGCCTGGAGTTGTTTGCCGCGTGTTTCAGGCAGGCTCAGGGCCGCGAGGATCACCACACCGTAGGACACCGCGGCAAAACCACCAATGCCCAGGCCCAAAGGCACTTTCTGGCTGAGCATGCCGATCAGCAGCGGGAAGAACGCAGCGATGGCGCGCCCCACGTTGTAGCAAAAGCCCTGCCCCGAACCGCGAATGCGGGTGGGGAACAGCTCGGTCAGGAAGGCCCCCATGCCGCTGAAGATGCCCGAAGCGAAGAACCCCAGCGGAAAACCCAGCCACAGCATGACGCCGTCACTGACCGGGATCTGGGTATAAAGCAGCACGATGACGAACGAGCCGACAGCGAACAGGATGAAGTTCTTCTTGCGACCCAGCAGATCGGTCAGGTACGCGCTGGTCACATAACCCACGTAGGAGCCGACGATGACCATGGCCAGGTAGCCGCCGGTGCCCAGCACGCTCAGGCCGCGCTCGTTCTTGAGGAAGGTCGGCAGCCAGGAGGTGATCGCGTAGTAACCGCCCAAGGCGCCGGTCGTCAGCAGCGAGGCGCGCAGGGTGGTCCAGAGCATGCCTGGGGCGAAGATTTCATAAAAATGCGACGGCGCCTGGGCCTTTTCCACAGCCTTGGCTTGGCGGTAGACCTCCGGGTCCTTGACCAGGCGGCGGACGAAGATCACGAACACTGCCGGCACGATGCCCAGCAGGAACAGCGCCCGCCAGGCCTGCTCCGGCGGCAGGAAGGAGAACAGCAACGCATAGAGGATCGCCGTCAATCCCCAGCCGATGGCCCAGCCGGACTGCACCATGCCCACGGCCTTGCCACGGTCCTGGGCGCGGATCACCTCACCGATCAGCACCGCGCCGGCCGTCCACTCGCCGCCAAAGCCGAAGCCCATCAGGGTCCGGGCGATCAGCAGTTGCTCATAGCTCTGGGCGAAGCCGCACAGGAAAGTGAAGAAGGCGAACCACAGCACGGTCAGTTGCAGGGTGCGCACCCGGCCGATGCGGTCGGAGAGAATGCCGGCAATCCAGCCGCCCAGGGCCGAAGCGATCAGGGTGCTGGTATGGATCAGCCCAGCCTCGGCGGTGGTGATGCCCCACATCAGGATCAACGTGGGGATGACGAAACTCAGCATCTGGGTGTCCATGCCATCGAGGCCGTAGCCGATCTTGCAGCTCCAGAAGGTGCGTCGTTGCTGACGGTCGATGTCGCGGTACCAGGCGAAGGGGCCGTTGGACGGCCGGGGGGCTGCCTGCTGCACGCCGGTTGGGTTCATGATTGCCTCGCCTTGTTGGTATTGTTCTCTGGGCGACGCGTTGCGTCGCGGCCTGGGCGTCATTGTTCAGAGGCCGTGCGCTGGGCGTCCAACGATAAAAACCGCCGGTCTGGAACAAGAAAAACTGATCATGAACCTTCGCTTCCTCGAAACCTTCGTCTGGGTTGCCCGGCTCAAGAGCTTTCGCCTCACCGCCGAGAAGCTCTTCACCACCCAGGCCTCGGTGTCCAGCCGCATCGCCGCGCTGGAGGCGGACCTGGGCGTGAAGCTGCTGTTGCGTGATTCGCGCGGAGTCAGCCTGACACCGGAGGGCAGCAAGGTGCTCGAATATGCCGAGCGCATGCTCGACACCGCCAAGGCCATGAAACAGTCGCTGGACACTGACCGGGCCAAGGTCGGGCGGATCCGCATCGGCGTGATGGATACGGTCATCCACACCTGGATGAGTGCCCTGGTGGCCGAACTGACCGAGCGCTACCCGCAGGTAGAGATCGAACTGGTGGCCGACACGGCCCTGAACCTGCGCGAGCAGCTGCAGAAGGGCTTTCTCGACGTGATCCTGCAGACCGACCTGCTGCGCCAGGAGTCGATCCGCAGCCTGGACCTGGCACGCTACCCCATGGGCTGGATCGTTGCCGCGGGCTCGACCCAGCAGCATGACTATGCCTCGCTGGCCGAGCTTGCCCGCGAACGGATCATCACCTTCTCGAAGAACTCGCGCCCGCACCAGGAGGTGCTCAGCCTGCTGCAGGCGGCCGGCGCCGAGACACCTCGTTTGAATTGCGTGAATTCAGTGGCAGCCATCACCCGCCTGCTGCGCGATGGCTTCGGCATCGGCGCCCTGCCCCCGGCGCTGGTCGATGCCGAACTTGCCCGCGGCGAGTTGGTGCTGCTGGGTGGCTTGCAGCCGCCGCCGAGCCTTGAGCTGGTGGTGGCCTGGCAGACCGGGGTGGAGCTGGTGGAAGAAGTGGTGAGCCTGTGTCGGCAAGTGCTGGAGCGCTACGCGCAGGATGCGGGGGAGCAGCGGATCGTGCTGGTCTGAATCGACGGCGGTGTCATCTACAAGGGCAAACCCGCTCCCACAGGCACGCCGCTGAACGTGAAGTTTGCCCCGGCCCTGTGGGAGCGGGTTTCCCGCGGACCTTAGCGCCAGCTCTCTTTGACGGCCGTGCGACGCCCGCCGAGCGCCACCCAACCAAGCCCCAGCAACAGGCTTTCGATCACCAACGCCAGCACGAAACCGGCGCCCAAGCCCCAGCCGATCGCCTCGGGCACCAGCAGGATCTGATAGCTGTAGCCATTGAGGGTTTCCTCACGCAACTGAGGATCGGCCTGCACCAGCACATGCCAGGTGCGGCTCAGCCACGGGCCTTGCAGCGCCTGCCACTCGTTTTCCAGCAACTGGTTGCGGATCAGCAGGCTTTCGATGCTGTTGGCATCGCTGTTGAACACCGGGTCATCGCTGCTGCGGTAATGGCGTATGAGGGCTTGCAGGTCGCCTTTGAAGAAGCGTTGCGCCGTCTCTTCGAACCCTGAGAGCGCCTCACGCGACTCGAACAGGTGCGCTTCGACCCGTTGGCTGTAATCCTTGATCAGCCCCGGAACCTGAAGACCGACCAACAAGCCGAAGGTGAACAACAGCAACCGCAGGTAACCTCTGAACATGCAATGGCTTCCCTAGCTCTGCCCCTGGGCTACGCACTCGCCATGCCGCCACAGGGCCCATTGACCCGGCTCGTAGCGGTGCCAGGTCTCGTTTTCGGTCAAGGCCTCGGTGGCGATCACCGTGACCACATCGTTGGGGGTGGTTTCAGCCTGGAAGTCGACGTTCAGGTCGAAGTCCTTCAGGCGCGCCGGCCCGAACGGCGCACGGCGGGTGATGTGCACAAGCTTGGTCGAGCAGAAGCAGAACAACCAATCGCCGTCGCTCAGCAGGCAATTGAACACGCCTTGGCCGCGATAGCCGGCACAGGCTTCGACCAGCACCGGCAGCAGCTGTTCGATTTCAACCGGTTCCGGGAAGGCTTCACGCACGCGGTTGAGCAAGTCGCAAAACGCCGCCTCGCTGTCGGTATCGCCCACCGGGCGGTAGAAGGTGGTCTGGCCACGGAAATCGCCCAGCTGGCCGTTGTGCGCAAAGCACCAGTTGCGGCCCCAGAGCTCACGCACGAACGGGTGGGTATTGGACAGGCACACCTTGCCGACGTTGGCCTGTCGGATATGACCGATGACCACTTCACTCTTGATCGGATAGCGCTGCACCAGATTGGCCACTTCCGACTCGCTGCTCGCGGCCGGGTCCTGGAACACCCGCAGGCCACGCCCTTCGTAGAAACCGATGCCCCAGCCGTCGCGGTGCGGGCCGGTACGCCCACCGCGCTGCATCAGGCCGGTGAAACTGAAGACGATGTCAGTGGGGACGTTGGCACTCATGCCCAGCAGTTCGCACATGTTCGATGCCCCTTGCCTACAGACGTGGCTCGACCCGGCCACGGCCGGTGCCGACAGGCGCCGCCGGCAGCGGGTCGTCGCGGTAGCGGTCGCGACGGTCGGCGGCGACCGGCGCCTCGACCATCACCTGCTCATCCTCGGCAGCCTGGCGCTTGGCGGCGGCATCGGCGTTGGCCCGGCGTTCGCGGGCGCGTTTTTCCAGCGGCCAGCGCACCACCACGAACACCCCGTACAGGATGAACGCAATCAAACCGTACATAGCCAGGTCCGAAGCAGCGCGCCAGGCGTTGTTGCCGACCTTGAAGGCCACGTCCAGCGCCGTGATGGCGATGGCCGGCGCGAAGCTTTCCTTGACCGGGTCAACGATGGTGGGCGTCAGCAACAGCACCGCCATGACCACCCGCAGCGGTTCGCGCAGCCAGCGCCACATCCAGCCAGTGAGCTTGAAACCCACCCACAGGCAGCCCAGGGCGGCAAGGGCGTACAAGCCCCAGGCGAGCGTATAGTCGTTCTCGGTCATGGTGTTCGTGCAAGCCAGGTAAAGAGACGCCTATGATAAACACTTTTGGACCGCGCCGCCCTCTTCACGGGCAATCCCGATTCCACAGGTCGCAAGCCATGCAGACGACCCGTAGGAGCAGGCTTACCCGCGAACAGGCCCATGCAGCCCACCCCTTGCCATGAGACTGCCAATGCCCAACACGCCCCAGCCGCCGATCGCCCACGCCGACAACGCCCCCGACCCGTACGCTTGGCTGCAACAGCGCGACACGCCCCAGGTGCTGGCTTACCTAAACGCGGAAAATGCCTACCAGCAGGCCTGCCTGGCCGACCAGGCTCCCTTGCGCGAGCAACTGTTCGAGGAAATCAAGGGCCGTATCCTGGAAACCGACCTGTCGCTGCCCTCCCCCTGGGGCCCGTACCTGTACTACACCCGCACCACAGCAGGCGATGAATACCCGCGCCACTACCGCTGCCCGCGTCCGGCGGACGACAGCAACACCGTCGATGAAAGCCGCGAAGAACTGCTACTCGACCCCAACGTGCTGGCTGCTGGCGGCTTCCTGGCGCTGGGCTCCTTCAACGTCAGCCCCGACCATCGCCTGCTGGCCTACAGCCTCGATACCAGCGGCGACGAAATCTATACCCTGTACGTCAAGGACTTGACCAGCGGCGCGGTCACCACCCTGCCCTTCGAGGACTGCGACGGCAGCATGACCTGGGCCAACGACAGCCGCACGCTGTTCTTCGCCGAGCTGGACGACACCCACCGCCCATGGCGCCTGCGCCGTCACACCCTCGGTGAGGACACCGCCCAGAGCGTGTTCGAGGAAGCCGATGGGCGGTTTTTCCTGCATTGCTATCGCACCAGCTCCGAGCGCCAGCTGGTGCTGCTGCTCAACAGCAAGACCACCAGCGAAGCCTGGGTACTGGACGCCGCGACTCCACAGGCCGCGTTCACGTGCCTGGCGCCCCGGGTCGAGGATCACGAGTACTACCCCGACCACGGCCAGCTCGACGGCCAGTGGCGCTGGTTCATCCGCAGTAACCAGGACGGTATCAATTTTGCCCTGTTCCACGCCCCGGCCGAGCAGGTGCCGACCCGTGATCAATGGCAAGTGCTGGTCCCCCATCGTGACGACATCATGCTCGAAGGCCTGAGCCTCAATGCCAGCGCGCTGACCCTGAGCCTGCGCGAAGGCGGCCTGCCGATCATCGAAGTGCACCCGCGCGACCTGCCGCCCTACCGCGTCGAGCTGCCGGATGCCGCCTATAGCCTGTACGTGCAAGACAGCCTGGAGTTCGTCAGCCCCCGCGTGCGCCTGCGCTACGAAGCGCTCAATCGGCCGGCCCAAGTGCGCCAGCTGGACTTGGCCAGCGGCGCCCAGGCCGTGCTCAAGCAGACGCCGGTGCTGGGTGAGTTCGACGCCGACGACTACGTCAGCCAGCGCCTGTGGGCGGTGGCCAAGGACGGTACCCGGGTACCGATCAGCCTGGTGCGCCGCCGTGACGATCTGGGCAAATGCGTGCCGCTCTACCTGTACGGCTATGGTGCCTATGGCGAAAGCCTCGACCCTTGGTTCTCCCATGCCCGTCTGAGCCTGCTGCAACGGGGCGTGGCCTTCGCCATCGCCCATGTGCGTGGCGGCGGCGAGCTGGGCGAGGCCTGGTACCGGGCTGGCAAGCAGGAACACAAGCAGAACAGCTTCGATGACTTCATCGCCTGCGCCGAACACCTGATCGCCGAAGGTGTGACCGACTCCGCGCACCTGGCCATCAGTGGCGGCAGCGCCGGCGGCCTGCTCATAGGTGCGGTGCTCAACCAGCGCCCGGAGCTCTTCCGTTGCGCCATTGCCGAGGTGCCGTTCGTCGACGTGCTCAATACCATGCTCGACCCAGAGCTGCCGCTGACCGTCACCGAGTACGACGAATGGGGCAATCCGCAGGAGCCGGACGTGTACCAGCGGATCAAGGCCTACGCCCCCTACGAGAACCTCAAGGCCCAGGCCTACCCAGCCATGCTGGTGGTCGCCGGCTACAACGACAGCCGCGTGCAGTATTGGGAGGCAGCCAAGTGGGTGGCACGTCTGCGTACCTGCAAGACCGACGGCAACCTGCTGCTGCTCAAGACCGAAATGGGCGCCGGCCACGGTGGCATGAGCGGCCGTTACCAGGGGCTGCGCGATGTGGCGCTGGAGTATGCCTTCGTGCTCAACGAGCTGGGGGTGATGTAATCCGCATTTCACCCAGCCGCTAATGCTTGATCGGCGCCTTCGGCGGCTCCGGCTGTAGCCCTGGCAGAGGCTGGTCTTTGCGCGGCCCGGGCAGCGGCATCGGCGGCAGCAGCGGCGCACCGGGCCGGTTGTCGCCGGCCTTGGGCGGCGTGCTCGGGGTGATCTGTGGGTAAGGTGTCGGCGTCGGCGTGCCCGGCGCCCCTGGCACTGACGTGTTGATCCGCGGCGTCGGCTGGCCCGCAGCCTCGGCGCACGGCGCAAGAGCAAGGATCGATACGGCGAGGATCGCAGGAAACATCAGCAACCTCCTGTCTGGAACCTACCTACAGGCTATGCCCATTCCTGCGTTTTCGCCTGTCCGAGGACAGCGCAGGCGCGCTAGACTCAATGGTAAAACCGTCATCCGCCTGAACACTAGAAAGGTAACACCCATGAGCTCGGCCTCTACTTCCGCCGCCACTGCCCGCCTCGACCGCATCCTCGCCGACGCCAAGCGCGACAAGGAAATGGGCTACCGCGACAAGGCCCTGAAGATGTACCCGCACGTCTGCGGCCGCTGCGCCCGCGAGTTCTCCGGCAAGCGCCTGAGCGAACTGACCGTGCATCACCGCGACCACAACCACGACAACAACCCCCAGGATGGTTCGAACTGGGAGCTGCTGTGCCTGTACTGCCACGACAACGAGCACTCGCGCTACACCGACCAGCAGTATTTCAGCGAAGGTTCCACCAGTACCCCGAGCATCGCCAAGGCAACCCACAACCCGTTCGCCGGCCTTGCGAGCCTGCTCAAGAAAGACTGATCGTCGAATCGCCTCCGCTGCCGCCGGCGAGTCCGTATAATCGCGCTTTTTTTGCGAAGGACCCCGGCACGTGGCAAACAAACGGTACAGCTGCATCGGCCTGTTCAATCCCAAGTCGGCAGAGAACGTAGGTTCGGTGATGCGCGCAGCAGGTTGCTACGGCGTCAATTCGGTGTTCTACACCGGCAAGCGTTATGAGCGCGCCCGCGACTTCGTCACCGACACCAAACGCGTGCACTACGACATCCCGCTGATCGGTATCGACGATCTGCAGCGCATCATCCCCCTGGGCTGCACCCCGGTGGCCGTGGAACTGGTCGAAGGCGCCCGCCCCCTGCCCGAGTACACCCATCCCGACCGCGCGCTCTACATCTTCGGCCCCGAAGACGGCAGCCTGAGCGCCGATGTCCGGGCCTGGTGCGAAGAAACCATCTACATCCCCACCGAAGGCTGCATGAACCTGGCGGCAACGGTGAATGTGGTGCTGTATGACCGCATGGCCAAGGGGCTCAATACCCGCTCGGGGCCCAAATTCAAATGAACACCACCTTCGCGAGGGGGCCTTCGCGCGGTTGAAACGCTCTCCAACAGGTTCCGCCTGGCAATCGAACTGAACGGCCAGCAGCCGTAGCGGGTCAGTTACTTACACCCCACACGGAGACCAAGCCATGCGTGATACCCCTTTGCTTGTGCATACCCATAATGTCCACGGCTGGGAGCGTGCCAGCTCCCTGGCAGGCGGCGCGCTGATGATCGGCAAGGGGCTGCGCCATGGCGGCGCGCTCGGGCTGCTGCAGATCGTGGTAGGCGGCATGGCCCTGGCCCGCGGGATCAGCGGACACTGCTCGACCAAGGCATGGTGGCAACGTCACAGGGCGGAATACCTGCGCCTGCGCGACGATATCGAACGCAGTGCGGAGCAGTTGAAGGCGCTCAAGGCCAAAGGCTGAGCCGCCTGCGTGGCGCATTCGCGGGTAAAGCCGCCTCACAGTGGGAACATCGAAACATCTGTGGAGCGGGCTTACCCGCGGACAAACCCTCGGAACTTCAGCGCAGAACCTTGCTGTCCAGCACCTCGGAAGATCGTCCCAGCACGTTTTCGCTGAGCTGGATGAACTCTGCCGTGCTGACGCTGGGCAGGCGCATCAACGCACGGGTGACGTCGTCCAGCGAGCGTTTGTTCTGGGTGTGCAGGCGGATCTCGCGGTCCAGGGCCTGGAGCAGCAGCACACCTCGGGCAACCTGGGCGGCATCAGCCCTCTCCCCTCTCAGACGGGTGACCTTGGCCGCCTGTTTGTGCAGGCGCGCCTGCCAGGCCTCGTAACGGTCATCACTGAGCCCCCCAGCCCGGCGCAGCAGCTCGGTGGCGTAGTAGTCAGCCAGGCTTTCCCCGAGCCAGTCGCTGCCCTCACGGTCGTTGATCTGGGCGAATACCTGAACCAACTCACGCATCAAAGGGCTGGCGCCACTTTCACCGATCAATGGCCGGTTGCTGTGCAGATAGATGGAATTACGCCCGGCCAGCGCCCCGCGCCACATTTCATCCCGCGCCCCCACCAACAGCAGTTTGGGCGGATTGCGCGGGAACACGGCCTGCACCTGCGGCCAGACGAAAGTCAACAAAGTCAGTGTGTCCATCCGCCGCAAGCCCTGGCCTTGCGGCGCGGCCACGGTGACCTCCGTCTCGCCCAACCGCGCCCGGCGACTGCCAAGGTTGCCAGCAAGCATCCAGCCGGTCGGACGGTCGAACAGGCGCGAGACATCGTCGATGCGAAACTTCTGCTTGCCGATACGTGGCCAAGCGGTTTCTACGCTCTTCCAGCCTGTCGGCAACTCGAACATCAGGCGCGCCACCAGCTCGGTGCCGTCCTGCTGGTCCAGGCGCGCTGGCGGCACCAGCTGGTCCCCGCGAAACAACGCCCAGTGCGGCGTGATGCGGCTTTCATAGGCGCCGCCCCGTGGTTTTTGGTCGAGCTGCACGCGATAGCTGAGCTGGGTCTTGCCCGAGGCCGGGCGCCAAATCCCCCGCTCGCCCTGCACCTGCCATTGGCCATCGGCGTGAAAATCGCTGTACGCGCTGTGCTTGCCCAGGTCGAAATCCAGGCTGCGCACCACACTGCCATCGGCCAGGGTCAGATGCACCTCGGCCTGCCCGCTCGCCGGCAGCAGGCGCACCTGGTAATCCAGATCGACTTTCTTGGCCCAGGCCGGCGTACAGGCCAGAAGGCCCAGAACACACAACAAATGGCAACGCATGCAGAAACTCCTTGTTCCCAGAAGCGAAAGACAAAAATGCGCGACGTGATCAGCCGGCGCGGAAGATGAGGTGGTCTTCCCAGTCGTCCTCGTCGACATCGTGCTCGCTGAGCATGCGCCCAGACTGGGAAATACGCTGTTCATGCACTTGGTTGCGATCCCCGCAGACCAAGTGATGCCAGGCAGGCAAGTCCTTGCCTTCACTGACCAAGCGATAGCCGCAGGTGGTGGGCAACCACTTGAACTGGTCGGCCTTGCCCGGGGTGAGCTGGATGCAGTCGGGCACCTGGGCGAAGCGGTTCGGGTAGTCGCTGCACTGGCAGGTGGTGAGGTCTAGCAGTTTGCAGGCGATGCGCGTGTAGTAGACGCTGTTGTCGTCCTCGTCCTCGAGCTTCTGCAGGCAACACAGGCCGCAGCCGTCGCACAGCGACTCCCATTCTTGCGGGTCGAGTTGCTCGAGGGTCTTGCGCCGCCAGAAGGGCGCGGTATCGGCGATCATCACACGTGTTCCTGCTTGGGCCAGCGGCATGCTTGAAACAACACGCTTCAAGCAAGAGCGGGCGTAACGGCTTTTTCTTGTGGCTAGCAGCTTCAAACGCGCAGCTGCCGCCATGGCGGCGCCAGTCTAGAGCCTGTCCCGAACCAAAGCCAGACCGCTTGTCAGTGCCGACCAGACGCAGTAGCGTGCGCGCTTTCCCGTCCATTTGCAGGAGCACGCATGAGCGCCAACCCACGCATCGCCGACTACGCCATCAATGAGCAGTTCATCAACCGCTGGTCGCCACGGGCGTTCACCGCCGAGCCGATCAGCGAGCAGACCCTGCTGAGTTTCCTGGAGGCCGCGCGCTGGGCGCCTTCGGCCTACAACTCACAGCCTTGGCGCTTCCTGTATGCCCGCCGTGACACGGCGAACTGGGAGCGCTACCTGGGCATCCTCAACGAGTTCAACCGCAGCTGGGCGCAACAGGCCTCGGCGCTGGTACTGGTGATGTCCAAGACCACCTTCGCCGCCCCTGGCTCCAGCGAGGAAAAACCGGCCCTGTGGCACACCTTCGACACCGGTTCCGCCTGGGGCCACCTGGCGCTGCAAGCCAGCATCAGCGGCTGGCACACCCATGGCATGGCCGGTTTCGATCAGGAGCTGGCTCGCAAGGAGCTGAAAATCCCCGAAGGCTATGCGCTGCACGCGATGGTGGCGATCGGCAAGCTCGGCGACAAGGCCACCTTGGCCGAGGCCCTGCAAGCGCGTGAAGAGCCAAGCCCACGCCGTCCGCTGAGCGAACTGGCGGCCGAGGGCGACTTCAGCCTCTGAGGCTCTCCCGGCCCTGATGCGCGGATGAACCCGCTCCTGCAAGAGACCGTGCGGTCTTTGTGAGAGCGGGTTCATCCGCGAACTGCGACCGACTCAGTACCCGCGCTTGAAATCCACTTCCCCGCGCAACCCCTGCCCCGCCTGATACGCCTGCATGTTCTCGACAAACAACCGCACCATCGCCACTGGCGAGGTGGGCGCCGAGCTGTGCCCGGTCAACAGCAGGCCCCAGGCCGTCCAGAACGGATGGCGCTGAGGCAGCGGCTCCTGCCGGCAGACATCGATCACTGCCCCGGCCAGATGGCCCTGCTTCAAGGCTTCCACCAGGTCGGCATCGACCACTGCCACGCCGCGCCCGGCATTGATGAACAGAGCGCTGGGCTTGAAGCACTTGAACAGAGCAGCATCGTAGAGATCATGCGTCGCCGGCGTGTCCGGCAGCAGGTTGAGCACGTAGTCGGCCTGCGCCACCATGCGCGGCAAGTCCTCGAGCCCGGCCACCTCGACGAATGGCGCCTGCTCGCGAGCACTGCTGGCAATGCCATACAAGGTCACGCCGAACGGCACGAGAAACTCGGCGACCCGCTGGCCGATATCGCCCGTGCCCACCACGAGCACCCGACGACCTTCGAGGGAGCGCCCCGGACGATCATCCCAACGGCGCTCGACTTGACTGACCAGACGCGCCAGCACGTCGCGCTCGTGAATCAGCATGTAGGTGAGCATGTATTCGGCCATCACCTGGCCGAAGATACCGACCGCACGGGTCAGGCGGTAATCACGCGGCAGGCCTTTGGCCAGCAGCGGCGTGATGCCGGCCCAGGTGGACTGTATCCACCGGGGCGCATGGCCCTGGCGCAGCAGACTGGCAAGCAGGTCGGGCTGGCCCAGCCATACCGGGCAGTCAGGCGCCAGACGCGATAATTCGGCGGAATCGCCGCTGGTCACGATATCCAGCTCTGGCGCCGCCTCGCCCAGCAGGCGGGCATAGTTGGCATGATCCTGTTCAGCGATCAGAACGCGCATGTAGAAGACAACCTTGGCAAACAACGAAAACGACCCGGCAGGCGGGTCGCTTGACGAACGATGGGGACCGGGCCGAGGTCAGGCCGGGTCGTTGCGGCGCAGCAGCTCTTCGGGCAGGTGCTCGATGTAGTCGTCCTCGGGCGGTGGCATCTGCAGGTGGTAGCCCTGGTTGTCGAGGTTCTCAAGCACCTTGGCGATGTCCTCACGCGCCAGCTTGCGCTCGGGGGTCAACACCAGGTCGAAGGCATGCACCGGGGTGCCAAAGAAGGGCAGCAAGGCCTCGGGCACTCGCGCCAGCCCCTCGGCCTTGAGCACATAGAGGTACATTTCGTTCTTGCGAGGGCTCTTGTAGATCGAGCAAATACGTTTCATCAGGAGTCTCCGGCGCCTGCCAGGCTGTCCAGCAGGGCCTGGCCCATGCGCTCGCGGCGCCAGCCGCGCAGCGAATCGGGCAGTTGATAGGGGCCGTTGGGGAAGCCGCTCTTGAGCAAGGCTTCGAGGGTTTTCTTGCGCAGCATCAGTTCCGGGGCGATACCCAGACGCTCGCCTTCGGCCTGGCCGACCGCGCGCAGACGCTTGAGGATGCCGGAGGCCTCGATCGGCAGCGGCTCGGGCAAGGCTTGCGGCCACTGTTCGGCCGGCAGGCTCGCCGCGCGCTTGATCAAGCCAAGCAGGAACTCGCCGTCTTGGCGGATGGTGCGCGGGTGCATGTCGTCGATCCGGGCCAAGGCCGACAGGTTGTCCGGCTGGCTTTTGGCCATGGGCCAAAGCGAGTGCTCACGCAGCACGCGGTTGCGCGGTACATCACGGCTGCGGGCCTCACGCTCGCGCCAGATGCACAATTCGCGCAGCACCGCGAGTTGCTGGGGGCTGAGCTTCCAGGCGAGCTTCACGTCGCGATAAAGCAGCTCCGGCTCGACTTCGCGGCGCAACTGGGCAACCAGCTCGGCGCCGTCTTCGAGCACCCAAGCATACTTGTCGTCCGACAGGCGCGGGCGCAGGGCACTGAACAGCTCGGCCAGGTGCACGGCATCCTCGGCGGCGTAGCTGACCTGGGTTTCGGACAATGGCCGTTGCAGCCAGTCCGAACGGGTTTCGCCCTTGGGCAGCTCGATGCCCAGGACCTCTTGCACCAGGCGCGAGTAGCCCATGGAGAAGCCGATATTCAGATAGCCGGCGGCCAGCTGGGTGTCGAACAGCGGTTGCGGCAGCTTGCCGGTCAGGCGCAGGAGCACTTCCAGGTCTTCGCTGCAGGCGTGCAGCACCTTGACCACGCCGTTGTCCTCGAGCAGCTCGGCCAGCGGCTGCCAGTCGCGGATCAGCAATGGGTCGATCAGAAAAGCCCGGTTGCCTTCACCGACCTGGATCAGGCCGGCCTTGGGATAGAACGTGTCGACCCGCATGAACTCGGTGTCGAGCGCCACGAAGGGCAGCTCGCGCCAGGCCCGGCAGTGTTCGGCCAGGGTCTGGTCATCTCGTATCCAGTGTATTTCGATGCCCACGAGGCTCTCCCACAAATAATGGCGGGCAGTATATACGGCGCGGGCATTGGGGGTGAAACCTGCGCCATCCTTGGTTTGATCAACGGTCGGCGGTCATCCACGGCCGGCAGCTGGCGAACATATCCATCGATTGCCGGTAGACCTCGGTACGCACCTGCAACAGGCCGAGCATCGAATGGAACAGATTGTCCTGGCTCAGCGGCGCGTCGCGCAGACGGCCCAGGCAGTCGGTGTCGAGGGCGAAGTCCTGGCGGTAGCTGTCGGAGAACCAAACCAAAAGCGGCACATGACGCTGTTGCTCGGGCGCCAACATGTAGGGCGTGCCATGCAGGTACAGGTTGTATTCGCCCAGCGACTCGCCATGGTCGGAGAGGTAGATCATCGCGGTGTCGACCTTGTCCTGACGGCTGCGCAGGAGATCGATCAGCGAGCCCAGCACCTGGTCAGTGTAAGCCAAGGTGTTGTCATAGCTGTTGACGATGGCCTGCTGGTCGCACTGGTTCAGGGCGTTGCTCTGGCACACCGGGGTGAAGCGCTCGGCGCTGGCCGGATAGCGCTTGTAATAGTCCGGGCCATGGCTGCCCATCTGGTGCAGTACCAGCACGGTGTCCTGAGTCAGATTGTCCAGCAGCTCGCCAAGGCCCTGCAGAAGGATCTCGTCGTGGCATTCACCATCGGCGCAGAGCTTAGGGTCCTTGAGGTTGCTGACATCGACGAACTGCACCCGGTCGCAGGTGCCTTTGCACCCGGACTGGTTGTCGCGCCACTGCACGCTCAGGCCGGCGCGCTGGAGGATGTCCAGGAGCCCTTCGCGGTTCTTGGCAACGCGAGCATCGTAGTCCTTGCGTGGCATGCCGGAGAACATGCACGGCACCGACACGGCGGTTTCGGTGCCGCACGAATGCACATCGCTGAACGCCAGCAGGCCTTGCTCCTGGTTCAGGCGAGGCGTGGTGTCGCGTCCATAACCCAGTACCCCGAAGTTCTCGGCCCGGGCGCTCTCCCCCACCACCAGCACGGTCAGCGACTTGCGTTCGTGGCGCTGCCAGGCATGGGGGTCGCGCTTGGCGTCCTCACCGTAGTGCTGGAACGGCCGCGCGGCACTGCCCAGGCGCTCGCTGACATAACCGAACGAGGCGCCGACGATGTTGCTCGGGGTGAGCATCAGGCGGATTTCATGGTGGTTGCGAAACAGCGAAGACAGCCCCTGGTAGTTGACCAGCGCCACTGAGCCCAGGGCCGCCACGCAGGCACCGCTGACCACCAGCTTGCCCAGCAGCTCGCGATGCCAGGGCCGATAGGCGATCCTGGCCTTCCACAGCAGCACCGACGGCAGGACGCCGAGCAGGCCGATGTAAAGGGCGAACTTGATCGACAGCAGGTCACGGACTTCGGCGACGTTGGTCTCGGCCATGTTGCGGAACATGCCTGTGTCGATCAGCACACCGTACTGGTTCATGAAATAGGCAACCCCCGCGCCGCTCATGAACAACACGATCAACAATGGCTTGAGCACGTACCTGAACGCCACCAGCGTCAGCAGCAGGTTGAACGCGAACAGCATCATCACGGCGAAGGCCAGTAACAGCCACATGCCCACCATGCCTGGAGGTACAGCGGTTTCCAGGTGCTCCCAGAGCGCGGTATTGAACCCGATCAACAGGTAAAGACTGGCCAGCAACGTGACCCATTCGGCCCGCAGTGTTTTTACGTTCAAGATGATGTTCGCAGTCGAGAATTAAGATCGGCCCACGCACCTGGCAGGGCACCGGGGAAGTTGACCGAACTCTAGAAAGCGCACCATCAAGAATTTGTGAAAAAGACGCCAACAAAGGGTTGGCTGATATCTTTTTAACATTAAATGAATTTCATCTTTCCCCGGCGGGCAGATGTAGCTTGGCGTAAGGCTCGCGGTCGATATCCTGCACCTCTACGCACAGTTGGATATCCAGCCCCTCGCGAGCGGCGATTACTTCGCTCAGCACCTCCAGCAGGCTGGCGGACAACTGCTTCTTCACCTGCGCCGAACGCCCGCTGAGAATCGCCAGCCGTACATGGGCAAACGCCCGTTCGAGCGGTGCGGTGCCCACCCGGTAATGGGCGAAGGCCTGGGCACGGCTCTTGATATCCAGCTCGTCGGCGAACTGCCCGCTGCCCACCAGGGTGTGGTTCAGGCGCATCAGCAGCAGATCGACATTCAGATCGGCCAGGTTGTCGCTGTATTCCAGGTTCAGATGAGGCATGGCGCGGGTTCCAGGTCATGGCGGGAGTGCCACAGCCTACTCCAGTCCCGCAACCGGGCAAAGGCGACTATCCTCAAGGTTCAGGACTTTTTGCCAACCCCTGACCCGAGGTGAAGAAATGCCAGTCCCGCATGATCTGCTCGCTGACCTGCACATTTCCGCTGACGATTTCCAGGCGCTGATCGACAAGGACCAGACGCTCCATCAACTGCACAAGGAGTACAACGCCAAGGACAAGGAAGTGGTGGCCGCCGAAGGCAACGGTACCGCTGACGACGCGGTCAATCGCTTGCGCAAGGAGCGCCTGCTGATCAAGGACAAGATCGAACGGATCGTTCATCCCGCCAGATAACATTCCCTCTTCAAAAACATTCGCGGATGAACCCGCTCCCACAGGTTCTGCAAAAGCCAATGGGAGCGGGTTCACCCGCGAAAGCCAGACATACGACCCAAGCGGCTGTCGTTACGCCCCGGCCGAAGCCTTGAGCCCGGTCTCCAGATCCTCGATCAGGTCGCGGTAGTCTTCGATACCCACCGACAGGCGCAGCAGGTTCTCGCTGATGCCCATCTGCCCCTTCTGCTCGGGGCTCAGGGAGTTGTGCGACATGCTCCAGGAGTGGTTGATCATGCTCTCCACCCCTCCCAGCGAATCGGCCAGCACAAAGATCGACAGCGCTTGCACCAGGCGGTTGACCGCAGCGCGGTCGCCCTTGATCTTCATCGCCACCACCGCGCCGCCGCCGCGCATCTGTCGCTTGCACAGCTCATGCTGCGGATGGCTTTCGAGCTGCGGGTAATACACCTGCTCGACCTGCGGATGCCCCTCCAGGAACTGGGCCACGCGCAGGGCGTTGGCGCACTGGCGCTCCATGCGCACGTCGAGGGTCTTGAGCCCGCGCAGGGCCAAGTAGCAGTCGAACGGCCCCTGGATCGCGCCCACGGCCATGCTGATGCGGCGCAGGCGCTTGAGCAGCTCGTCGTTGGCCGCCACCACCACGCCACCGATCAGGTCGGAGTGCCCCCCGATGTACTTGCTCGCCGAATGCATCACCAGATCGACCCCCAGGGTGATCGGGCGCTGGTTCCAGGGCGAGCAGAAGGTATTGTCGATGCAGGTGAGGATGCCGCGCTCACGGGCCAGCGTGCACACTGCCTGGATGTCCACCAGGTGCAGCAACGGGTTGGTCGGCGACTCGATCCAGATCAGTTGGGTCTCGGGGCGGATGGCGGCGGCGACGGCGTCCAAGTCGTTGAGATCGACATAGGTGGTGGTCAGGCCCGAGGTGCGGCTGCGGTAGTCCTCCAGCAGGCGGAAGGTACCGCCATACACGCCGTTCATCACCACGACGTGGGCGTCTTTGGACAGCAGTTCCAGCACGGTGGCCGTGGCGCCGACACCCGAAGCGGTGGCGACCGCGCCCACGCCCTCTTCCAGGGCGGCGACGCAGGTTTCATAGGCGTGGCGGGTCGGGTTGCTGACCCGGCTGTAGGCGTATTCGGGGTGGTCATCCAGACCGCGCTTGATGAACGAGCTGGTGGTGACGATGGCCGGGAAGATGGCGTTGTCGGCGACGCTGGTCTGCTCGCCGGCGTGGATGGTACGGGTGGCGAAATTGCGCGGCTTGTTGTCGGACATGGTCGGGTCCATTGACGATGATGAGGAAGGAAGGCGCCACTATGGCATATCCACTGCCCTTCGCCGAGCGGGGGATGAATCTGCTGCCTGGGCTGTTTGACTATTCTCGTTATTCTTCAAGCACGTTAATCTCGAGAAACTTTTTCTCAACGGGCGCCCGATAACGGTATGGACAGTTTCGATCAACACATCCTCACCCTGCTCCAGCGCGATGCCTCCATCTCCCTCAAGGACCTGGCCGAAGCCGTCAATCTCTCGACCACGCCTTGCTGGAAGCGGGTCAAGCGCCTGGAGGATGAGGGTTTCATCCGCGGCCGCGTCGCCCTGCTCGACCCCGAAA
Organism: Pseudomonas sp. CK-NBRI-02; assembly: GCF_008124495.1. Lineage (NCBI taxonomy): Bacteria > Pseudomonadati > Pseudomonadota > Gammaproteobacteria > Pseudomonadales > Pseudomonadaceae > Pseudomonas > Pseudomonas sp. CK-NBRI-02. Next base: position 217,478 of record NZ_VSJH01000007.1, read on the forward strand.
AGCTGGGCCTGGGACTGACCGTGTTCGTCCAGCTCAAGACCCAGCGTCACGACAGCGCCTGGCTCGAGCAATTCGCCAGGGTCGTGACCGGGTTCGAGGAAGTGATGGAGGTGTATCGAATGTCCGGCGACTGGGACTACATGCTGCGGGTAGTGGTGGGCGATATCGCCGCGTATGACCGTTTCTACAAGAAGCTGATTACCAGCACCGACGGCCTTTCGAACATTACCTCGAGCTTTGCCATGGAGCAGATGAAGTACACCACGGCGTACCCGGTTCACCGCTGAACGCTGGGGCCGCAAAGCAGCCCCGGCCTTCAGTCAGTCTGCGTGGCTGACTTCGATTCTGATGTCCGCACGCGCCTTCTGAAGCTTGATCGCCACGAACTTCGACGTTGGAGTGTAGGTCCCTTCGCCGTAGCTCTCCAGCGGCACCAGCGGGTTGGTCTCCGGGTAGTAGGCAGCCGCCTGGCCCTCGGGCAGGTCGTAGGCCACCAGGCGGAAGCCCGATACGCGCCGCTCACGGCCGTCTTCCCAGAGCGAGACCATGTCCACCTGCTCGCCGGGCTCGAAGCCCAGGCGGCGGATGTCAGCCTCGTTGACGAACACCACCTCGCGCAGGCCGAACACGCCCCGGTAGCGGTCGTCCAGGCCGTACAGGGTGGTGTTGTACTGATCGTGCGAGCGCAGGGTCTGCAGGATCAGGTCCGGCTGGTCGCCGCGGGCCAGGACCTTGGCATTGACCAGTTGCTCAGGCAGTTCGCTGGGCGTGAACTGGGCCTTGCCGGTGGCGGTGTTCCATTCGCGCTCGGCCGCCGCGTTGCCCAGGTGGAAACCGCCCGGTTGCTGCAGTCGGGCATTGAAATCCTGGAAGCCCACGATGGTGTCGGCGATCAGGTCACGGATGCGGGCATAGTCGCCGATCACCCACGATGCTGGGTCACGCCCATGGCCCAACACATGATCACCCGCTCAGCCTTGCGGTACATGCGTGCGGCCAGCTCGATTTCGGCCAGGCTCAGGCCGGACTGCTCGACGATATGCTCCCAGGATGTGGCATCCAGGACTGCCAGGTAGGCGTCCACACCCGAGGTGTGCGCCTCGAGGAAGGCGTGGTCGAACACCGCCGGCCCGCCTTTGGCCTGGGCCTCGCGTTCCCACTGCAGCAGGAACTTAGCGATGCCACGCATGGCCGCCATGTCGCCGCCCAACGCCGGGCGGAAGTACGCAGTGTTGGTCCCGAGTGGCGATGCTGGGTCACGCCCATGGCCCAACACATGATCACCCGCTCTGCCTTGCTGTACATGCGTGCGGCCAGCTCGATTTCGGCCAGGCTCAGGCCGGACTGCTCGACGATATGCTCCCAGGATGTGGCATCCAGGACTGCCAGGTAGGCGTCCACACCCGAGGTGTGCGCCTCGAGGAAGGCGTGGTCGAACACCGCCGGCCCGCCTTTGGCCTGGGCCTCGCGTTCCCACTGCAGCAGGAACTTAGCGATGCCACGCATGGCCGCCATGTCGCCGCCCAACGCCGGGCGGAAGTACGCAGTGTTGGTCGGCTCCGAGCCGTTGCTGAGCATTTCGAAGGGGTGCTGCGGATGCTGGAAGCGCTCCAGGCCACGCTCCTTGAGCGGGTTGAAGCACACCACCTGGGCACCGCGCTTGACCGCCTCGCGCAGCGGTTCGAGCATGCGCGGGTGGTTGGTGCCGGGGTTCTGGCCGATGACGAAGATCGCGTCGGCTTCCTCCAGGTCATCGAACACCACAGTGCCCTTGCCCACGCCGAGGGATTCGCCCATGCCCACGCCACTGGCTTCGTGGCACATGTTCGAGCAGTCCGGGAAGTTGTTGGTACCGAAGGCCCGCACGAACAGCT
>NZ_VSJH01000007.1:219451-220368 GCF_008124495.1 Pseudomonas sp. CK-NBRI-02
CGTGCGGCCAGCTCGATCTCAGCCAGGCTCAGGCCGGACTGCTCGACGATATGCTCCCAGGAGGTCGCATCCACCGCTGCCAGATAAGCCTCCACGCCATCGGTATGCTCGGCGATGAAAGCGTGGTCGAAGACGGCCGGCTCGCCCTTGGCCTGGGCCTCGCGTTCCCACAGCAGCAAGAACTTGGCGATGCCGCGCATGACCGCCATGTCGCCGCCCAACGCCGGGCGGAAGTACGCAGTGTTGGTCGGCTCCGAGCCGTTGCTGAGCATTTCGAAGGGGTGCTGCGGATGCTGGAAGCGCTCCAGGCCACGCTCCTTGAGCGGGTTGAAGCACACCACCTGGGCACCGCGCTTGACCGCTTCGCGCAGCGGTTCGAGCATGCGCGGGTGGTTGGTGCCGGGGTTCTGACCGATGACGAAGATCGCGTCGGCTTCCTCCAAGTCATCGAACACCACAGTGCCCTTGCCCACGCCGAGGGATTCGCCCATGCCCACGCCACTGGCTTCGTGGCACATGTTCGAGCAGTCCGGGAAGTTGTTGGTACCGAAGGCCCGCACGAACAGCTGGTACAGGAACGCCGCTTCGTTGCTGGCCCGCCCAGAGGTATAGAACTCGGCCTGGTTGGGCGACTCGAGCGCCTGCAGGTGCTGTGCGATGAGCGCGAAGGCGTCGTCCCAGGAGGTTTCCACGTAATGGTCGGTGGCCGCGTCGTAGCGCATCGGGTGGGTAAGTCGGCCCTGGTATTCAAGCCAATAGTCGCTCTGCTCGGCCAGGGCACTGACGCTGTACTTGGCGAAGAAGGCCGGGTCCACCGAACGGCCGGTGGCCTCCCAGTTGACCGCCTTGGCGCCGTTCTCGCAGAACTTGACCATGTCGCTTCCCGGCGATTCGCCCCAGGCACAACCGGGGCAGTC